>DFBH01000054.1 GCA_002366545.1 Candidatus Oleimmundimicrobium americanum
CTGCAACCTTTGGATCCGTAGTCCAACGCTCTATCCAATTGAGCTACAGGCGCATTTAGTTGGGAGTTGGCAGCTTTAAACCTAAAATTCCTTTATTCTCTAAAAATTACCACTTCCTACTATCGACCAATAACTTTGCCCTTCGACAAAGCTTGATGCAAACAGGGCATTTTTCTCGTTTTTAGTGACTTGCCACGTGACCCCGTAAAGTTTTACACCATGGAGTTTTACGTGGCCTGCCACGTGTTTGGCGCAGCCAATTTTACGTGGCGGAGAGGGAGGGATTCGAACCCTCGAGGGAGCTTTTGACCCCCAAGCTGCTTAGCAGGCAGCCGCACTAGGCCAACTATGCGACCTCTCCAAAAATCAGTTAATAGTTTATAGCTGATAGCCAATAGTTGCAAACCTTTAAATATTTACTTTTCTTGCTAATTACTTCTCACTATCAACTGGCCATCTTGCCCTTCGGCAAACAACCCAAGACATTTTTCTCGTTTTTAGTGACTTGCCACATGATTGGCACATTATTTTTATGTGGCTTGCCACGTGACCCCGTAAAGTTTTATACCACGGGGTTTTACGTGGCGGAGGGGAAGGGATTCGAACCCCCGAGTGAGTTACCCCACTAACGGTTTTCAAGACCGCCGCTTTCAACCGCTCAGCCACCCCTCCAATTAGTCATTAGTCGATAGTTAATAGTTGGTAGTTAAAAACCTTATAAAAATAAGGGATTTGCGTTTTTTTATCAACCAAAAACTATCAAATTTACGATTTATTCTCATTTCAAAAAAATACTCAAACAATATCAAATAAAATTTATCATAGCACAACCTACTGCTCAATTTGGTATAACCCTTAAGTCCTTGACGTCTTAAAATTTGTAGTTGAAAATAAGCGAAGAGTTAATTTAGGAGTGAGAAATGACAAAAGTTAAAGACTACATAGAAGTAACCAAACCACGTTCCGTGCTTCTTTTGGTATTCACTGCCCTGGCCGCGGCACTCGTTGCCATCAAAATTTATCCAACAGAACCATACGTTCTTACCGTAATAGTTTTTGCCCTAATTTTGGGAACGGGGGGAACCAACGCCCTCACCTGCTATATCGATAGAGACATTGACGCCCAAATGTCCCGAACCAAACATCGGCCCATCCCCAGCGGAAGAATTGAGCCCAAAAAAGCGTTGATATACAGCTTAATTTTAATTTTTATTGGCACCGTATTGGTCTATTTTCTTCATCCTCTGGCCGTCCTCTTCATGCTCTTGGGCGTAGCTGACTCCGCGATAGTTTACAACGCCATAACCAAACGCAAAAGCCCGTTAAATATAATCCTTGGCGCCCCGGCAGGTGGGATGCCCGTGCTTGTTGCTTGGAGCGCAATCGCGGGCAAGATTGAATTTATCCCGATTATGATGGCTTTACTGATAATCTTTTGGACACCAATCCATATCTGGAGTTTAGCTATCTATTTTTCCGACGATTATACGAAAGTGAAGGTGCCGATGCTTCCGGTTGTGACAAGCCACGAGACAACGATAAGATGGATTGCACTTTTTTCCCTGACGTTGGTGGCTTTTTCACTCTTTCTGATACCAAGCTTCGGAAAGATTTATTTGATCACATCCATAGCAATCGGCATAATAATAACTATATTGAGCATTCGTCTTTTGTTTAAACCAACAAAGAGTATGAGTTGGCAACTGTTTAAGTTTTCAAGCCCTTATCTTTTCTTAATATTTCTGGTGATGATTTTGGACTGTTGGATTTAATCAACAAATCTCCTTGAGCAAGTCCGGGCGAACGAAGAGAAAAATAGACATGAACAAGCACGCTAACGCTCCTATGCCTACGGCTACCGGCGCCGTTAAAAACTGTGCAATCGAACCAAAAATAATGCTTCCGATGGGGAAAAACCCTAAAAATATCCAGACAAATATCCCCATCACCCTTCCCCGAACCTCGTTGGGCACGGCCGACTGTATGGAGGTATTTATCGATGACGCAGTGGTTAGAAAAGCCGCGCCAACAATGGTCAAAAGAATTAACGAAAGCAAATAATTTTTCGAGAAAGCAAACGCCGTTAAGGAAAGCCCAAACATCAAAAGCCCGGTTTTTATCAAGTTTTCCTTCTTAGCAACCGAGGCAACATACGCAACGGTAAGAGCACCAATCAACGCCCCCAACCCGTTTGCTGCAAGCAGAAATGCATTGCCTCTCGCTCCCACCTTTAATATGTCTCCCGCAAAGATGGGCATAAGTACAGAAAAAGGCATCCCGAAAATCGTCAAAACCGCCATGGTGAGTAAAAGCACGGCGATTGTCGGATGACTTCTTGCGTAACAGATACCCCCAACAATATGTTCCCAAACATTTTCTAAATCATGTTTTTGGGGAACAACATAGGTCTGCATTAGGAAAAGAGCGACTATGACGGTGAGAAAGCTTACACCGTTTACATAAAAACAGGCAGCGACTCCCCAAATGCTAAGAATCAATCCGGCAAAGAAAGGACCGATTAAACGCGCTGTGTTAAATTGGGCGGAATTCAAGGCTATGGCATTCAACAAATCTTTTCGTGGGACTAAATCGGAGATGATAGCCTGCCACGCCGGAAAACTAAAAGCCAAAGCAATCCCCGCGCCAAAGTTTAGAAGAGCTACGTTAAATATCGTTGCCACTTTGGCAGAAGTTACAACGCCCAAAACGATAGCGAAAACCATAAGAATTCCCTGTGACCAGAGAATTAAAGCTCTTCGGTTTAACCTATCTGCCACCGCTCCGGCAAAGAGCGCAAAAAGCAAGATGGGCAAATTGCCGGCAAAAGTGATAAGGCCTAAATAAAAGGAAGACCCCGTAAGCTCATAAACCAGCCATCCCAAAGCGACCATTTGAATCCATGTGCCAACGTTAGAAATCAGGGCTCCAACAAAAAAATAACGAAAGTCACGATGAGAGAGTGAGGCAAAAAGTCTTTTTAATCCCTTCGTGGTAAGAACAACTATTTTCGATTTTGGGCACGCGGCTTCGGCTTCGAGAAGTTCGACCTGCGAAGAGCTAACCATCTTTTCCTCGTTCATCTTGTCTTTCATTTTTTTATCCTTAAATAAAAAGGACCATTACCTGTAAATGGTTTTGATAAATTACCGCAGAGGTTCTTTGTTTTACAGATAGGCACCTATTCAACAAGAGATGCCTCGTTGGAGCTTATTTCTTTTATCTCTAAAATCCTATCAACTCGAAAGCTTCGATGGTCCTCCCGCTTTAAGCAATACGCCCAAACCCCAATGAAGCTTTTTCCCTTATATTCCATCTTGCCGACACTTTCCGGCCTAATCATCCGTTTCGATTTTTCATCCCTGGATTTCAGGTAAGTGATTTCCAAAAATGAATCGTTATTGATAGCCATCTTGATTAACCCCATTTTTTCATCAATGGGCATTCGTTTTTCCGAAAGTTCATACTGATATTCGGTAACAAACTTTATCACCCGCCAGTCCGTCCAAATATTCGACTTCTTAATTTTCTTTTTCAAAAAAACCCCATCAAGACTCCGACATCGAGAAATGGCCACATACAATTGTCCTGGCGTAAATGTGCCTCGGCCAATATCGATTGCCACGCTATCAAATGTCTTGCCCTGGCTCTTGTGAATGGTTATTGCCCATGCAAGCTTGACGGGATACTGCCTAAAGGTACCAACGGTTTCCGCATTCACAGCTCGTGCTTCCTCATTCCAGAAAAAATTGTAAATTTTCCAGGTAAAGGGGGCTAATTCCTCAGTGCTTCCATCCGGAAGCTTAACCGCCAAACAATCTTTTTTAAGCTCATCAACAGCAGCAATTGTTCCATTGACCCAGCGACCGGCCGGGTCATTGTTGAGAAGCATTACTTGGGCTCCCTTTTTAAGTTTAAGTGTTTTCTCGGCTGGAAAATGCTTTTCGTCAAATTTCCCCTCAGTCTCAGCTTCAAAAACACGCGGTTTGCCGCGAAGTCGGGCCAACTTCGCTTTGTTTAACTCATCGGCCATCGCGTTGGTTGTAGTCAGACAAATGGCATCACCTGACAAGTTATCCTCATCTTCAAAATACCGTTTGTTAATCATCTCAACATCTTTATCATCGACGGTCTTATTGCGGATTTTATTTAAGAGCTCTATAAATCTTTCGTCCGTCTGACGATAAATCTTCTCAAGCTCCAAATATTCGATGCTTATACCATCAAAAGCTTTCGCGTCAAAAAAGTACTCGCTTTTGTAATGATTTCTAAAAACCTCCCGCTCGCGCCCAACCACAACAGGTGGAATCTGATAAAGGTCCCCTATGAAAATCATTTGGATTCCCCCAAAAGACGCTCCTGAAATCTTGCCGTTGATTCTTAGAAACTGATCGACACAATCCAAAAGATCAGCTCTCACCATGGAGACCTCGTCAATCACGATTGCATCGAGCTTTTTATAAACCGCAGACGTTTTCTTCTTTGTTTTTTTTCTAACTTGCTCAACCGTCACATTCGGCTTGAAGCCGAAAAATGAGTGAACGGTCTGGCCAAAAACATTCACGGCCGCTACTCCCGTTGGCGCTAAAACCACGATATTCTTTTTGGTGTTTGACCGAAAATAATCAAGCAGCGTCGATTTTCCGGTTCCCGCCCGGCCGGTGATGAAAATATTCTTATCACTTTCTTCCATCAGATTAAGCGCTTGCTTAAAAAGAGAATTTAATTCAATCATTTAATAAACCTTTCCATCCAACTTTTTTTGTACTATAACGTTTGTTTGATTTTTCTCTCCTTCGTTTTGCCAATCAAATAACCAACAAACACACCGATTGCCACATAACAAGCTATGCTAAAAACAACTGCAACGTAGGGGCCGATAATTTGTAAGGAAGGATGTCTCCAAAATAATTCACCCAATAGGCCAATCGGAAAACAAAAAATCATTTCCACGGGAAGCAGGATTAGAGCAGAAACAATCCCAAGAAATTCTAAGCTGGGCACGGTCATTGCGATAAGTGACAAAACCCAGGCAAATATGGCTATTGAACCGCCAACAATCGCTCCCTTAACTACACTCTTCTTCATCTAAACCAACCCCTCAAATCGCTTCTATAATGGAAACAAACAACAAGGGCAACAACATGAACAACACAACCCATGAAGCAACCGCTATAAGGACCCAAATCCAGCCCTTGGACATCCACCCGCCCCTATCTCTGAAGCGAAAATAAAGAGCAATTGTTACAAAAAAGGTGATTAAAAATTCAATCAATTGAGCTCACCCATGAAATTATACACTTAAATCGGTTTCTTATTTCACCCCGGCGAGTTGGGAGTAATTAGTTGGAGGCTGATAGCAAGTTTTAATGAAAAATTAAAATATAAAAATGAAAAACTATATAGAAAAATTTAGAATTGAAAACTCTTCAAGATAACGTTTATCATTAGATCAGCATCTGTTGCTAGGCAAGCTATGCTTGGAGACCTTTTTTATTTTTTCATTATCATTTTTCGTTCTCCATTTTTCATTCTTCATTTCAACCTTACCCTCTACCCTTCACCCATTACCCTTGCTTTTATTCTATCTTTTCAACCCCGCCCATATAAGACCTAAGGACTTCAGGCACAATGACGCTTCCATCTTCCTGCTGGTAATTTTCCAAGATAGCAGCAAGGGTTCGGCCTATTGCCAGGCCGGATCCGTTTAAGGTGTGGACAAATCTTACTTTTTTGGATTTCATTCTATACCTTATGCTCGCCCTTCTGGCCTGAAAATCCTCGAAGTTGCTGCAGGACGATATCTCTTTATATCCCTCGTACGATGGCATCCAAACTTCCAAATCATATGTTTTAGCCGCCGAAAATCCTAAATCGCCCGTGCAAAGTTCAATCACCCTGTAATGAAGCCCCAGCTTTTGAAGGACTTCCTCGGCGTTGTTTGTCAGTTTCTCCAGTTCATCGTAAGATTCTTCGGGTTTTGTAAATTTCACCATCTCCACCTTATTAAATTGATGCTGACGAATAATTCCTCGGGTATCTTTGCCCGCCGCTCCGGCTTCACGACGGAAACAGGGCGTATATGCGGTATATTTGAGGGGAAGATCTTTCTCTTTTAGTATTTCTCCTCTGTAGATATTGGTCACAGGGACCTCGGCCGTAGGTATTAAATAAAGGTCATCATCGGCACATTTATAAAGCTCGGCGCCAAACTTCGGCAACTGCCCCGTACTCATCATACTTTTAGAGTTAACTAAGACTGGTGGAAAAATTTCAGTATAACTATGCTCATCCGTATGTAAATCGAGCATGAAGTTGATAAGCGCCCTCTCAAGCTTTGCGCCAAACCCTTTCAGTAAAGTAAAGCGGGATTCAGCAATCTTTACCCCGCGCTTAAAATCGAGAATATCCAGATTTACCCCTATATCCCAATGAGCTTGGGGCTCGAATCCAAATTCGGGAGACTCTCCCCAACTCCTTATGGTTTTATTATCGTTCTCATCAACCCCCACCGGAACACTCGAATGAGGAATATTTGGAATTTCCAACATAAAATTAGAAAGCTTGCTTTCAATCTCATTGACCTTGATGTCCATGTCCTTTATTTTTTTGGACAACTTCCGCATAGAAAATACTTTTTCCTCAGCATCCCTTTTTTCCCGTTTAAGTTTCCCAATCTCCTCAGAGATGATGTTACGAGTACTTTTTAGTCCCTCAACCTCAACAAGCAACCGCCTTCGTTCCTTGTCCAATTCGAGAAACCTACTCAGGTCGATATTGGACCTTCTGTTTTTTAGGGCCATTTTAACAACGTCTGCATTTTCGCGAACGAACCTCACGTCCAGCATGTTTTCTCCTATTTTTTAGCCATAGGGTAAGAACCAAGAACCTTAACGGACCGAAACTTGCATTTCAGGCACTTTATTGCCGAGGACACAGCCTCATCCTCGATATGCCCTTCCATGTCTATCCAAAAGCAATAATCTCCCAATCCCTTTTTGGTAGGCCTCGACTGAATTTTAGTCAAATTGATGTATCGATAAGCAAACTCCTGCAATATCTGCAAAAGACTCCCGGGCCTATCCTCATAGATAAAAACGACGATGGATGTCTTGTCTTTGCCCGTTCTCTCAGCAGGTTCTTTACCCAAGAGAACAAACCGCGTCTCATTGTCCTTAAAATCTTCAATATCAGTTTCCAACACTTCTAAACCATATAATTTGGCAGCAAGCGCCGTGCCAATGGCTGCCGTGTGGCTATTTCCTTCTGCAACCCGCCTAACTGCATCAGCGGTACTATTTGAGGCCAATACCTCCACGCCCGAAAAATTTTTCGCTAAATATTTTCGGCATTGAGCCGTAGCTTGTGGATGAGACACAACCGTAGTGACATCCTTAAACCTCACCCCGGGCTTGACAATTAATCTATGACTAATAGAGGAAATCACCTCGTGCTCAATATACAAATCGTTTGCGTCGAAGGTGAGCACGTCAAGCGTGGCGTTAACCGAGCCCTCAATGGAGTTCTCGATTGGAATGATTCCCTTCTCGACCTCGTCATTCTCAACAGCTTTTATCACATCGTAAACCGTAGAATACGGAATAAGGTTTTCTTCTTTTACCGAAATCGCAGAAAGCAGCGCTTCTTCAGTAAACGTGCCCCTCGGTCCAAGAAACGCTATCTTTTTATTCTCAAATTTTTTCATATTACTCTCCAAACAACCTTTCTTTACCTTGCCTTGAGAACCTACCACTCATTGCTTTTGCTATTGCCTCTTTTTCCTCCCGAGAAAGAGTATAAGAAGATTGTCCTCCCTTTACCGGTTTAGCGTAGCATCGGCTTTCCTGACGACCATTGATTGAGCTTACAATGAGACCGTCGCCACTTTCGTTTAACATGGCGGCAGCAAAGCTAAGATTCCCCCCTGCGTCGCCGAATGCATCGAATCTCACCATGCCCACTCTTTGAATAACCCCTTGGAGTTGATTCCAGGTTTGCTCTTGATATAATTTAGCCTCTTTAAGTTGAGTCTCAATTTCATCAATATCTTTCACGCATTGGTTAATTGTACCGGCAAGATTTCCTCTCTTTGCCGCCTCGTTAACCACACGATATCTTCGCCGAATTACAGATAGCTGTATTGAGAGAACCACCAGCCAAACAAAAAGCAAAAACACAATCCCGATCAAAATAGTCGGGTTCCCTGCAGTGGTCGACAAAACAACCCCTCCCCTTTTTAAAAACTTGGTATGATTATACACAATGGATACATCTTTTGCATTCCCTTTGCCTCTGATATATTATTCAAGAGATTGCGTGGGAGCACCTATTATGTACTACAAATTGAAATATAAGAGATTACTTAAAGCAATTTCTTCTTCCAACGACGGGGCGGTCATCGCTTTTTCCGGAGGGGTAGACAGTTTTCTCCTTCTCAAAGCAACCAAAGATGTCTTTAAAGAAAATGTTCTTGCGATAACCGGATGTTTGAGTTTAATCCCTTCAAGCAACTTAAAAAGAGCAAAAGAGCTCACAAAGCTCCTCAAGGCAGAACATCTCACAATTAACACCGGAGAACTAAAAAATGAGAATTTCATGGTCAACTCGGATAAGAGATGTTATTTTTGCAAACAAAATCTCTATAAAAAAATAAAAGAGGTGGCCGACAAAAAAGGGGTTACTTGCTTACTTGATGGAACAAACGCAGACGACGAAGCTGAATCTCGCCCCGGCATGACGGCTGCCAAAGAGTTCGGGATAAAATCTCCCCTTGCCGAAGTCGGTCTCAAAAAGAAAGAAATCCGCCGACTTTTAAAGGATTTCAACCTGCCGGATTGGGATAAACCCTCCGAAACGTGTTTGGCAACACGCATCCCCTGCGGTGAAAGGATAACCTCAAATAAGCTTCGAAAAATAGAGGCAGCGGAGGAATTTTTAAAAAAAGCGGGGGTCAAAAATTTAAGGGTCAGATTGCATAATGAGCACACGGCCCGCATCGAGGCAGAAGAGAAAGATGTCCCTTTCTTTCTCCAAACCGAAATGCGCAGTTTGATTTGGAACAAATTCCATCATATTGGCTTTGATTATGTATTTCTCAATTTAAGAGGATACAAAACCGCCGTGTTCCCAACGATGGAGCTTCGGCGGGAAATGCGGTTAACTGCCGGGAAAAGTGAGATTAACCAATGAACTTGAGACTTAAAGGCTTATTAGAAAAAGTGAGAAGCGGAGAGGTTGACATTGCCGATGCTATGAAGGAGTTAAAAAACCTTCCTTTTGATGACTTGGGCTTTGCCAAAATTGACCACCATCGCCCTCTAAGAACCGGTTTCCCCGAAGTAATTTTCTGCGAAGGAAAGTCTCCCGAGCAAATATACAAAATCGCGAAATCCCTCAAAAAAAGCGGGGGTCTCATCCTTGCAACAAAGGCTGATGAGCAAGCATTTGAAGCAATAAAAAAGGCGGCACCGGATGCAAAATATCACCCGGATGCCAGAATGGTGGTTTTTGAAGAAGACAACATTCCCAAAATTGGGGATGTTCTGGTCGTTACGGGAGGTACGTCTGATATAAAAGTTGCCGAAGAAGCGGTTGTAACCGCCGAGAGCATGGGCAGCTGTGTCGAGCGCGTATATGATGTGGGAGTTGCCGGAATCCATCGCCTCTTTGCTCACAAGGAGAAACTAAAAACCGCCCGGGTAATCGTCGCGGTTGCGGGTATGGAGGGGGCCCTTCCAAGCATCATCGGAGGGCTGGTCTCATGCCCGGTAATTGCCGTTCCTACAAGCGTGGGTTACGGAGCGAGTTTTGGCGGACTTGCCGCCCTCCTTGCGATGATGAACTCCTGTGCACCGGGAGTAGCAGTCGTAAACATCGATAACGGGTTTGGGGCGGGATATATGGCCGCACTGATAAACCGAATGGATAGACAAGTTGCGAGTAAATCCCGACAACGAGGAAGAACCGATGTTTAGAGCTCCAAATGACATTGAAAAAAGTTTATACAAAGAGCACGCAAAGCTTTTTGAGCACACCCATAAATTGCTCAAATTGGCAAACGAACTTTCTAAAACAAAGTTCGAGCCCTCCACCACGTTTGAGAAAATAACCATCCTCTTTTTCGCAAAAAGCCGAAAGACCTACTGGGCCACAAGCATATTGGCCAACGAGGGCTTTGGCGAAGACGCCGGCATCCTTTTGAGAAGTCTTCTGGAAAACTTAATTGACTTTTACTGGATATCGATTGAGCCTCAAGGGAGGAGCAAACGATTTTTGGATTTTGCCTCATTTACATACGGGGAAGGACTCAAAAAACTAACGGAAGATAAGCTTTACACACACCGAGGCGAGCAAATTCCCGCTGAGATAATGGAAGAAGCCTTGAACGATTACAGCAAAATTAATAAGCAACTCTTAAAAAGCTTCCTGAAATATAGAAAATGGACGCCGATGGGACGCCGAGAAATGGCAAAGGAAATAGATAAAACAACACATAAAGACGATTTTTTATTACTTTACAATAAAGCCTACTGGCTCCTGTCAAATACGGTTCACCCAAACCCGTTTACTTTAGATGATTTCATCGAGCCGGTCGGCAATAAATTAGCTTTACGGACACAGCCCAGCCAAAGACACATTGCAAATTGGCTCACATTGGGCTTCCACATCTTTCTAAAAATCGTCGATAAGGTAAACGAGATTCACAAACTTGGCGCTGAGAAAAATATCAAAAACCTGGAGAGCCGATTTGTAAAAGATTTCGGGCAGTAAAATCACCTCGTCAGCTTTCCGAAAAGATGTTAAAATTAAAAAAACAAAAGGAACAACAGCATGAAGATAGCTTACTTCGATTGCTTTTCAGGAATAAGTGGCGACATGACCTTGGGAGCCCTTTTAGATGCGGGGCTACCCTTTGAAGTACTCAAAAACGAGCTAGATAAGCTCCCGTTAAAAAATTACTCGCTCCGGGCCGAAAAAGTAAAAAAATCAGGGATAGCGGCAACTAAAGTTCGCATTCATGCAGAAGAAAAAGGAGTCATCCGCTACTGGACCAACATAAAAAACTTAATTGATGACAGCGATTTAAATGAAACCGTCAAAGTAAAAAGCAAAGAGGTTTTTCTTGCTTTAGCCCGAGCAGAAGCAAAAATACATAGAAAAAGATTAAACAACATACATTTCCACGAAGTTGGAGCAACCGATTCCATAATTGATATTGTGGGAGTTGCCATCGGATTAAATTACCTGAAAGTCGAAAAAGTCTTTGCCTCTTCCATAGCTACGGGAATGGGACTTATCAAAACCGAGCACGGAATCATCCCCCTCCCTTCCCCGGCAACCCTGGAAATTTTAAAAGATGTCCCGATTTACTCAGGTGGAACAAATGTGGAGCTAACTACACCAACAGGGGCATCTATTATCAAAACTTACGCTGAAAAATTTGGAGAGATCCCTCCGTTAAAGATCACTTCAACGGGCTATGGAGCCGGAGCAAGAGACTTAGAAACCCCAAATGTTCTGAGAATAATACTCGGCGAAATGATCTTGTCTTCCAAAGATGCTGATGAAGACGAGGTAGTCGTCATAGACACCAACATTGATGACATGAATCCCGAATTTTATGAGTTTGTGATGGAAAAACTTTTCGATGCCGGGGCACTTGATGTATGGATAACCCCCGTATATATGAAGAAAAATCGCCCCGGAACGGCTCTTTCCATACTCGCTCCCCTTCAAAAGGAAGAAGAGATTTTGGACACCATATTCAAAGAAACCAGCACTTTGGGAGTGCGAACTTCAAGAAAGGTGCGCAGAAAAATCCTGCGCGAAATAATCACCGTCAGCACGAAATTCGGCAAAGCCCGGGTAAAAATTGGAAGGTTTAAAAATCAGACGGTCAGCATTTCTCCCGAATACGAAGATTGTGCTCGTCTTGCAAAGGAAAAAAATACTGCGGTTAAAGAAGTCTATAACGAGATTAAGCACATCGCAGAAAAGATGCTAAAAAAGCCTACTTAATTACAAATTTATATTCCCTTGTATTGTTTGTTGTAATCTTTTCCCCCGGTAGTGGCCCGACGGTTACCGTAAGAAGGTTAACAACTCCTCCCCCGGTTGGCTCCAATCCTTGTATCGTTATAATTTCCCTCTTGTCTGAGGCAAGAGAACTAATTCTGGCACTTTTAATTTGTCCCTCAGGATCCGTCTCAGATTTAAGAGTAATCTCGACAGGAATATCATTCTCAATTTGATTTCCTTGATTCTCAACGGTAACCGTCACAATAAAATCATCTGCTTTGGGCAAAGTCGCCGTCCTTGTTTCCTTGCTGTACTCTGTTCTTTTTGGATTGGTTTCAAGCTCAACGACAGCAACCCCGTGGATTACTTCAAGAGTTTCAATCCCCTTCAGTTGCTGCAGATAAGACAAAACCCTTGCCTCCTCAAAAGCCCGCTCGTCATCGAGAAATCTCGATTCCAACAAAGAGGCATCGATCCCCTCATCTTTAAGAAACTCCTCCGTTTTTTCTCTGTAAAGCCCGTAAGCATCATCGCTTAATGCCAGATATCTTAATGCTTTAGATACTTGAAAGCCGGCAACTTCCAAATCTTCATCTTTAAGAGCATTAAATATTGCCAGTTGATAGTCTTCCATACCCTTCGTCCGCATATCAAAACAGAGCTGCAAATAAGGATGTGTTTTCTTGAGTCTTTCAGGTATTTTTGTTAAATCAGAATCGTTCTGCGCATCGGCGCAATCCTTTATATATTGTGCCAATCTCGCCTTAAGCTCCGCCCTTGAAACCATCGAAACCTGCTCCTTTAATTCATTGAAGCCCTTGGCTGTCTCGTTTGACTCACGAACCAATTTATTTACTTGAATAACATAATCGGTATACTTAGACGAACGCCCCTCACCAAGGGTCCCTAAAACATAGAGTAGAGCGAGAGCGAGCAAAATTGGTATTAAGAACTTAAGAAAAGATTTCTTGCGAGATGGCTTTCTTAAATATCTTACTTTACCCTTTGAGACATATTTCTTGGTTGCCATAACCCCTCTAATTAAAGTCTTTTGTGAAATAAGTTAACCTGGTGCCGAGGACGGGAGTCGAACCCGTACGAGCTTACGCTCACTAAGCCCTGAACCTAGCGCGTCTGCCAATTCCGCCACCTCGGCTAAAGCTTGTATCAAAAACATTCGTGCTTAAATCGGCGAGCAATTTCACCAACTCCACCATCGAGAATACAATTTGCCTTCCCTCGAGGGGAAAGGATAAATTAATTTGAATTATAGCACTTTTGTCGACGAATTAAGCCACAGTAGTTAAATTGCCCTAAAGCTAGTAGAATAAATAGAAATTGTAATGTATCGGAGATGGCCTTGAGCAAAGAACTTTTGTTAGAAAGATTTCAAATTCTTGAAGAAGTAGGCATTGGGGGCTCCGCAAAGGTATACAAAGCGTTTGACACACGGATGGAACGTGTTGTCGCAATTAAAATAATCCCCATCAGCGCCAAGAATGCCCCGAGGACATTGCGGGAAGCTCAGACATCTTCCCTGTTAAACCACCCCAATATCGTCACATTATACGAGTTTGACAAGGATGAAGAAAACTACTATTTAATCATGGAATATGTAAACGGCATACCGCTCTCCAAAATATTGCAACGAGAAACGCCTTTTACGCTCGACCAAAGCATCGCCATAGCTTCCCAAATATGTATTGCCCTGGAATGTGCTCATTTAAACGACGTAATTCACAGAGACATTAAACCTGAAAACATCATGCTTCTTCACGATGGCAGAGTAAAAGTTATGGATTTCGGGATCGCCAGACTGAAGGGAACATCGACGTTAACGTCCGAAGGAACTATGGTCGGGACAATTGGATATATGTCCCCCGAACAAGCATCAGGAGACTATCTCGATGAAGCAACCGATATCTTTTCCTTGGGGGTAGTTTTTTACCAGATGCTTACCGGAACAAATCCTTTTGAAGCCGATACGCCGGCGACAACAATATTTAAAATTTTAAACACTGAACCTCGGCCGCCAAGCGAGATAAACCCAAGCATCCCTAAAAAACTCGATTCGGTGATTGCAAAAGCGCTGACAAAAGATCCCGACGAAAGATACAGAACCATAACTCAGATGCGCTATAAAATCGAAAGGCAAAAAGATTCAAACGCAAACTCAAAAGCCATCCTAAGACCGCTTTTTGAACAAGTAGCAAACGGTCTCGATTATCTCGAGGATGAAGATGAATTCGAAGGCGAAGAGAGACTGGAAAATTTAAGAAATACCATTTGGGAGGTTTGGGAAAACAAAGGAGAGTCCATTAAAAGAATTTCAGGAGCTTTGCTTATGGCCACTACGTCCTGGTATGCTTTGGATAAACTTGGGTTTTATTCCGCAAACCTTGCGCTTTTTCTTCCCTTGATTTTATTTTTGGTTGCCTTGCTCCTTCCTCTCCTGGGGCTTATCCTGCTACCAATATTAATTACACCTCCGCTTTTCAATTTTTCTCCCGCTTTAACGGTGCTTTTTGTCATATTTTCGGCGATTTACATAGCCACTTTCGGCCGCCGGAACCCCTTGATTGCAATAATTCCGGTTGTCGTCCCTTTTATGGCTAAAATAAATTTGGCCCCATTGTTTCCTCTGTTTATGGGACTTTTTTTAAGCGCATCTACTGCAGCCTTAATCAGCGGAGTTGGCTGTTTGGGCTTGGGGCTTTATATCATCTTTTCGAGCCATTTAGTTAATCCGCTATCCGCCATTCAAAGTCCCTGCCATTTAGCAGCAAATTTAATGGGGCGCACAAATCCGCTTACAGCCCTTGCCGATATTCTTATGACCCTGCTGGCTGACCAACCTCTGCTTTTACTCCAAGTGTTTATTTGGGTCATATGTGGATTTGTGGTCGGCTGGATTGCAAGAAATAAGCGTCTTATGGGAGACATTCTCGGCTTATCACTCGGCATTCTGTTGCTCACCGCAGGGTATGTATGGCTCCCTACCCTGATTGGTCAACCGCCTTTAACCATTGAGGAGACACTGCGAACTCTTTCGTTTTCCTTTATAATGCTTTTATTGCTGCTGGTGTTTGTTCCCTACAAACAAATGAGAGCAAAACACAAAAAAGGGTTGGCTTCCAAGAAAGCGAAGTGAAAGATTGAGCCTCTTAAGTGATTTTGAAAAAAAGCTCGAAAGTTTATTTGAAGGCTTTTTTGCCAAACAATTTAAATCCCACGTTCAACCAATCGAAATTGCAAAAAAAATATCCCGGGAAATGAATGAACATAAAGTCGTGGGGATTAACAATATATATCTGCCAAATTTTTTTGCCGTCTATTTGAGCCCAAAGGATAAAGAAGGCCTCGTTTCCTTTGAAGGAGCTTTAGTAACAGAACTCTCCGAATTCATCGAGGCTCACGCAGAAAAAGAAGGTTCCGCCCTACTGGGGGCTCCTCAAATTAAAATCGAGGCAAGAGACGACCTTTCTCTCGGAGAAGTTAGGATAGAAAGCTCTCTCGTGGAAGACACCCCTTCCGATAGCAATATTTTACCCTCCAAGGAGAAAAAACGGGATAGTTTAATTTTAAAAGGAGCTTACTTAATCATCACAGAACAAGGCAAAGATTGTGCCCTTCCTCTTACCGAGAAAATTACAACCATCGGCAGGCTTGAAAGCAACGGTATTTCAATAAAAGACCCCAATGTTTCTCGTATACACGCCGAGATAAGAGCAGAAAAGGACAATTTCTTTATAAGGGACCTTGGAAGTACAAATGGCACACTTTTAAACGGAAAAAGAATTGTGGAAAGCAAGCTTGCCGGTGGCGATACAATAATCGTGGGGGCTACCCCAATTAAGTTTCTTAGGAGAAGTTATGTTTAGCCTGATACAGTTGAGCTTAAAAATTGTTTTTTTAGCTCTCATGTACCTATTCTTATACATCTTGGTTAAAGGAATTTACAAAGATCTCAAGGCTTATCAAACCAATGGACCAACCGGAAGAAAACCATCCAAAAATCCGCATCTCGTGGTTTTGGAAAGCCCCTCGGTAAAAGCGGGCAGAGTTTTTTCTCTCGCTCATGAGTTTATCATCGGAAGATCTCCTGAAAACAATTTGTTTCTTAAAGATGTCTTCGTTTCAAAACATCATGGCCGAATTTATAAACGTGGCGGGAAAATGTTCATAGAGGATTTAAACAGTTCAAACGGCATCTTTTTAAACGGAGAAAAAATTACCGCACCAAGCAGAATTAAGGTTGGAGACAAGGTAAAAATAGGACAGTCAACCTTTGAATTTGTGGAGTAAGCATATGAAATATGGAGTACGCACGGATATTGGCAAAACAAGAGAAATTAACGAGGATTCTTACATTGCAAACGGCAATATGTTTGCGGTGGCCGATGGGATGGGAGGACACAAAGCCGGGGAGATAGCAAGCTCGCTTGCTTTGAAAGTTCTGTCCAAAAACATAAATCCTGAAAAGGACATGAAAAAAAACCTCTCCTCAAGCATAAGAAAAGCAAATAAGACCGTTTATCGTGAGAGCTTATCTGACCCCAAAAAATACGGAATGGGGACCACGCTCACCGTGCTTATTCCTAAAAATGACAAAGTTTACATTGGGCATATTGGAGACAGCAGGGCTTACCTCCTAAGAAACCTCGAGTTGACACAGCTAACAGAGGATCACTCCTTGGTCGCCCAAATGGTGAAAGAGGGAAGGCTAACAACCAGAGAGGCTAAGCTCCATCCCTTAAGAAGCGTAATTACTCAAGCTTTAGGTGCTAAAGCAATAACTAAGCCGGATATCTTTACTTTATCCATAAAAAATGGCGATAAATTACTCCTCGCGACCGACGGGGTGACATCGATGCTTGCTGATTCGGAGATACTTAAGGTTATCATCCAAGACCGCGAGCCACAGACCTTGTGTGACCTTTTGGTGGAAGCAGCAAACAAAGAAGGGGGCTCCGACAACATTACGGTGATTTTAATTGAATTTAACAAAACTGATCCCGTTTTTCATAATACCTCTTCCGCAAAAAGCAAAAGTAGCTTAGTTAAAACCGCTTTTTTTAGCGTGTTTTTAATGCTTCTTGCCTTAATTTCTCTCTACATCATTCTTAGGAGGTAAGCAACCATGCCCAACAAAAAAAGAGGCAAAGAGGCTTTGCTCTTCCTTCTAATCTTCCTTTTAGCTACAGTTGGAGCGATTCTGGTCGATTTTCCAAACGTCGCCGGAGTACCCATCGGAGCACTTCTAATCGCCGGGATACTGTTTTTACTTCTTTTGGCCGCTTATTTATCCTATCGCTTTTTTTTGCCGGAAGCCGATTATTTCCTTTTGCCCTGCGTCTTTTTTTTGGTCTCTCTCGGCACAATTATGATATATCGACTTAAACCCGGTCTGGTCTGGCTGCAATTGCTCTGGATTGGCATTGGAATTCTGGCCCTGACTTTTACGTTAATCTTGTTTGGAAAAAAGAACTATCGCTTCCTCGAAAATTACAAATATATCTGCGCGTTAATTGGAATAATTCTTCTCCTTTCCCCGGTTTTTTTTGGAAAAGAAATAGGCGGAGCAAGACTTTGGCTAAGAATCGGCCCTCTCTCTTTCCAGCCAGCTGAAATTGCCAAATTATTAATAATTATTTTCTTGGCCGCTTATTTAAAAGATAAGTCTGAGCTCCTCTCAACTACGACCAGAAAACTGAGGGGCATAGATATCCCCGACCCAAAACATTTCGGACCATTGTTGGTCATGTGGGGAATATCGCTGGCAATCCTTGTTCTTGAAAAAGATTTAGGCACTTCGCTGCTTTTCTTTGGAGTTTTCCTTGCCATGCTCTACGTTGCCACAGGAAGAGGTGCTTATGTATTTGCCGGAACTACCTTGTTCATCGCTGGAGCAACCGCCTGTTACAAAGTCTTTCCTCATGTCCAAACTCGCATCAATATTTGGTTAAACCCTTGGTCCGATATAGCCGGCAAAGGATATCAAATTGTTCAATCGCTTTTCGCCATAGCAAGCGGCGGGCTTTCCGGTTCGGGTCTCAGCCTGGGCTACCCTTTTCACATCCCCGCCGTTCATACAGACTTCATTTTCTCGGCCATATGTGAAGAACTTGGTTTTCTGGGTGGAGTTGCCATCATTCTAACCTATCTGTTAATTGTTTATCGGGGCTTAAAAATTGGGATAGAGACAGATGACAAATTTGGAAAACTGCTCGCCGTTGGACTGACCTCAATATTTGCAATACAATCATGGGTCATCATGGCGGGTGTCACCAAGCTCATTCCGCTAACCGGAATTACCCTGCCCTTCATGAGTTATGGCGGAAGCTCCATACTCTCAAACTTCATCTTGCTCGGCTTTTTGTTGAGCATATCCGGTAACATCTCATCATCCCGTAATAAGCCCGGAGGTGCAATTAGTAATGAATAAACGCTCGCGTTCCCTTGGGACTGTTTTTTTGGGGGCATTTATCATATTGATAATTAATCTGACCTATCTTCAGGTCTTTGCCGCCAACAAAATATCGTCACATCCGGGAAATAAACGTGCCCTCGCCAAAGAAGCCTCCATCGAGCGCGGTAAGATACTTAGTGCAGATAATAGGATTCTCGCAGATAATAGGATTGGAGAAAATATTTACGTTCGAACTTATCCGGAAGGAGAAACGGCCTCGGCCATAATTGGCTTCAACAGCATTAAATATGGACGAGCCGGTATCGAATTAACTTACAATGACTACCTTCTTGGAAAACGAGAAGTAACTTCCATCGAAGATTACATAAAAGGAATAGCCGGCGAGAAAATTCCCGGAAACGATATCATCTTAACAATAAATTACTCGCTCCAAAAAGAGGCATTTGAGGCGCTCGGCAACAACAGGGGAGCAATTGTAGCCCTGGAACCAAAAACGGGAGCGGTACTCGCAATGGCGACAACCCCCGCCTTTAACCCAAACACCCTCGATGAAGACTGGGAAACCTTAATTAACGATTCTTCCGCACCACTAATCAATCGGGCAATCCAGGGGCTGTACCCCCCGGGGTCTTCCTTTAAAATAATTACCGCCTCGGCCGCCATCGATTCCGGCACAACCGCTTTCGATTCCATCTATAAAAGTCCCGGCGAAATCGAGGTTCACGGCAACATCGTTTCCAACTATAAAAAGGAGGACTTGGGAGAGATTCCTTTAGACAAAGCCTTTGCTCTTTCGGCAAACACGGCCTTCGCTCAAATAGGGTTGGATCTTGGAGCAGATAAATTGGTTAAATATGCTGAGGGTTTTGGCCTCAATCATCAAATCCCTTTTAATTTGCCCGTAAAAACGAGCAGTATCCCTGCCCCGAAAAAAATGGACGATGTGGATGTTGCCTGGGGTGCCATTGGGCAAGCGGATGTACTTGTTACCCCCTTACAGATGGCTTTGGTGGGCTCCTCGATTGCAAATGAAGGCACCGTAATGAAACCATTTCTGGTGAAAGAAATCCGCGACCACAGAGGAATCATCGTAAAAAGCTTTGAGGGTAAGAAATGGCTCAAGCCAATTGAGCAGACAACGGCCAAAGAGATAGCCGAGATGATGATTAAAACAGTTGAGGAGGGAACAGGCGAGGCGGCTCAAATTTCAAACATCAGCGTAGCGGGCAAAACAGGAACGGCCGAGGTCGCTAACAGCGACCCTCACGCTTGGTTTATAGGCTTTGCCCCGGCCCAAAACCCTAAAATCGTGGTGGCCGTGATAGTCGAAAACGGTGGGCTGGGAAGCAAGGGGGCCGCTCCTTTGGCTAAAAGAGTTATTCAAAAAGCTTTAACGCTCACAAAATAACATAGTTATCGAGCAAACAACTTAACGAACTGGAGTTTTCCCTTTTGGATTTTTTTAATTTCTGATAAAATAAGGTGTCAAAAAAAGGAGTTTAAAATAGATATGCACATGATAGGCAAGATTTTTAGCGGCAGATATAAAATAGTTGAAAAGATAGGACGAGGCGGAATGGCCAATATTTATAAAGCCGAAGATGTGGTCCTTAACCGCACCGTTGCCGTAAAAACCCTGCACCCTCAGTTTGCGCAGGATAAAGACTTTGTCGCCCGCTTTAAGAGAGAAGCCCAGGCAGCCGCAAGCTTAAACCACCCAAACATCGTAAGCATTTACGACTGGGGATGCGAAGATGCTACTTACTTTATAGTAATGGAGCACCTGGAAGGGTGGGATTTAAAACAACTAATAAAAGCTCAAGCTCCCCTGCCGGTTGATGAAGTAATTGAGATAGCAAACCAGGTATGCTCCGCGGTGGAATTTGCTCATCAACGCAACGTAATACATCGCGACATAAAATCCCAAAACATAATCATCACCCCTCAAGGGCAAGCGAAAGTAACCGACTTCGGGATAGCTCGCGCCGGGGCGGCCGGAATGACTCAAACGGGTTCAGTTATGGGAACCGCCGAGTACATCTCTCCGGAACAAGCACAAGGAATTGAGGTCGGAAAAGCAACCGACATCTACTCCCTCGGCATTGTCCTCTACGAGGCGCTTACCGGAAGCTTGCCCTTTAAAGGCGAAAATTCTTTAGCGGTGGCAATGAAGCAGGTTAAAGAAAAACCGTTGCCCCCAACCATTTTAAACTTAGAGATACCGGTACCGCTCGAGGCAATTATCTTAAAAGCGCTTGAAAAGAACCCGGCTGACCGATATCCTTCAGCTGAAGCAGTACGAAAAGATTTGCTTCGCGCCTCAAAAGGTATCCCCATTGAGGCAACGCCCACCTTATTCAGAGAAGACGGAGAAACAAAGGTACTTCCCACCACCGAAGTCCGCGGCGCCCAAAAAAGTGCTCCCATGAAAAAGAGCAACGGGGCTAAGTGGCTCCCCTGGGCAATGCTTGTTCTAATGGCAATTTTGTTGGCTTTTGGTGGATACTGGATTTATCGTTCCGCCGCAACCCCAAAGACGGTTATTCCAAACCTGGAGGGCAAAACCCTGACGGAAGCAACCAGCATATTAAAGGAAAGGGAGCTTAAAATTGAGTCGGAGGAGTCTTTCAGCTCCACCGTTGAGGAAGGAAAAATAATTAGTCAGGATCCGGAAGCGGGGATAAAGGTCGAAAAGGACACTATGGTTAAAGTGGTTGTCAGCAAAGGAGAGGAACTTATCACCATCCCCGATGTTGTTGGCTTAAGCCGCGATGACGCGATAGCTGAACTGGTCCGCATCGGGCTGGAGATAGGAGAAATCATCGAAGAAGAAAATGACGAGGTACCCGCGGGAGCAATTATTAGCCAAGCACCCGAAGCCGACACCGAAGTAAAAAAGGGCGCTGTCATTAATTTGGTCGCCAGCAAAGGAGAAAATTTGGTTCAAGTCCCGGATGTTGTCGGCAAAGACGCAGACGAGGCAACTTCTCGTTTAAAGCAGTTAGATTTAAATGTTGAAAAAAAGCAAGCATATAGCGACACTGTTGAAGAAGGCAAAGTTATAAGTCAAAACCCCGAGGCCGGAACCGAGGTTAAAACCGACTCAACGGTAACAATCACGGTAAGCAAGGGGAAAGAACTCGTAACCGTGCCCAATGTTATAAATATGACCGAGGCAGAAGCGATAACCGCACTTGAGGATTTAGGTCTCGAGGTTGACATAGAGTACTCCGAGCCGATTCCCGAAGGTGATGTGAGCTACGTCTTAGACCAAAACCCGATGGCAAACACGAAGGTTGAGAAGGGTTCGTTTATAAGGATTTTGGTTGGTGTCGCGGGGTAACGCAAAGAAACCCTTTGTTTAATCCAAATTTTATTTTCGTTTCAAATCTAAATGAGTTTAGGCTTGTTTAGTACTTTCTCTTTTTTTTAATCCCTTTGGACTTTTCTCGCTCTTTCTCCGATTCTTTTCTGTCGGACTCCCTTAAATATTTGCAGAAGAAGTACGCGGCCACCAAAGTTGATAATAAAAACACCAAAAATAATACGCCGGTCAACAGGTCGGCATAGAATACTCCCACGGATTCATATCTTCCGCTCTTTGCGCCCTGGGACATGCTAATTGCGCCAAAAATAATGATTGCTATGCTTAAAAAAATACCGATTCCAATCAAATAATTTTTATAGCCGTCTTTCATGTTAACTCCCTCGCACAATGTTTTTGCTAGCCTTGAAAGATTTTCCCAATGCCGGCCTCTCCCCGAACCTATTATACCTCTTGTGACACCTTTTGCAGGTTTGCTTTTAGTTTTTATCAAGGAAACCTGTCAAAAATAAAGGCGATAAAAAGCAGGCCCAGCAACCTGTTTTGCAGAAATTTAAGCTTTTAACTATCGACTAATAACCGAGACGACCTCCGCCTTGTAAGAGTGGTAGCGAGCAATTTGGGTGGAAGGAGTGCAGATGCTTGATAGGCGCTGTCGTCAGGAATTGTCCTCTTTCTCGATCGCCACCAACACACTAAGAATAGTACCCCAGGAACGACTACTATCATCGACAGAAGATAGTAGTCGTTGAACGGGGAAAATTGTGAGTGATTGGACTATGAATTAGAAGCAACGAGAGCGCTGCTAGTTGGAATACAATGGTAATCGTTCCTCCCAATTGCTCCCAACGCCAGGCAATGCCCAATCCCAAGACACTCAGAAACATAAAGATCGGAGGCAGAGCTTCTGTAAGGGGATAACCCTCCACTGCATATGGGTCTGCTGCACCGATTGTCATCCAGTTCCATGTATAGCCTATAAGCATTATCAGAGAGTAAGCAATGATAGAAAAAGACCAAATACGTGCAATCCAGCGCATCCATTTCGTTGTGCGATCACCAGTACCGCTAACATTTGGGGTTAATACTAAAAAAGTGTTGG
>DFBH01000079.1 GCA_002366545.1 Candidatus Oleimmundimicrobium americanum
ATTTAATGTTTGTATATTGAGAGGAGATTTATTGGATAATAGTTTATCGGGTGATATCGAGAAGATTTTGATTACCGAAGAAGAAATTAACGATAGGGTAAAGTGTTTAGGTAAAGAAATTAGTAGTGACTACAAGGGAAGAAATCCGCTTTTAGTAAATGTATTAAAAGGCGGGGTAGTTTTTTTATCTAATCTTATGATGAATATTGATGTGCATATTTCAATTGATTTCATGGCGATTTCAAGCTATGGCCCCTCCACGGAGATGACCGGTGTGGTGAAATTAATTAAAGATTTAGAAGAAAGTATTGAGGGAAGAGATATATTAATTGTTGAAGACATAATTGATACCGGTTTAACCTTGAATTACTTAACGAATAATTTGAAGGCCAGGAAACCCGCAAGTCTCAAAATTTGCACTTTACTGGACAAATCAATTCGACGTATTGCTGATATTCCCATAGACTACAAAGGTTTTGATGTCCCTGATGTTTTTATGGTTGGGTATGGTTTGGATTATGAACAAAGATATCGAAACTTACCATATATTGGCATTCTTAAACAAGAAATTTATCTTGGATAAAGCGAATTATTGAATCCCTAAAGTTTGGTAATTTCTCCCCTGGTTGCATATCCTAAATTGTTTGCCAGATCTCCTATTCTTTCAAGATTGTTTATGATGTCGAGAAACAAAATACCGGCGGCAGAAAGACAAACGCCTTCCTTTAACCTTTTTATGTGTCTTAGATGGGCCTCGCGAGCTATTTTGTCAATCTTTTTTTCGAGTTTTTGATATTTTTTCGTCGTTTCAATATCATCACCTTCAAAAGCTTCTATTATGTTGCCATACATCGTTTTAACATCATAGAATAATTTGTCTAATTCCTTCTCGGCGGATTTTGAAAATATAATTCTTTCATTGTTTTTTTCATCGATTATCTTCATTATATTTTCGGCGTGATCTCCGGCTCTTTCAACATCGTTCACAACATGCATGAGGATTGTAAGTTTTTTTGATTGTTCGGGACTCATTGAGTTTTGCGATATTTTTGTAAGATATTTAGTTATTTTTGCTGCAAGATTGTCAACGGCTTCCTCTCTTTGCTCAACGTGTTTTTTGGATTTGTTTTTTGGGTTGAAGATAAACTCTTTGTCATAATCGAGCATTTCAATCGTGAGACGCGCCATCCTGGCCAGTTCCTTGGTTGCTTGTCCAAGGGCGATTGAAGGAGTACCCGTAATATGCGGATCCAAATAAATAGGCCCTCGCTCAACGATGATTTCCTCACCGGGAACTAAAAAAGTAACGGCTTTTGCAACTAATCCAATGAGAGGGAGACCCATTAAAGTACACATTATGTTCAATGAGGTTTGAGCGTTTGCAATTTGTCTAGCGATGTTGGAAGAAGTGAAAGTGGCGAATTTAGTAAAAAGAGGCAAAATTATCAAAAATATTGCGGCACCGGTTACGTTAAACATTAAATGTGCTACAGCGGAACGACGTGCGGCAAGAGATGTGCCTATGCTGGCTAACATGGCTGTTATACAGGTACCGATTTCTGCTCCCAAGACAATGGGAATTGCTGTATTAATGGTTAATATACCGGCGGTTGCAGATGCGATAACGAGACCCATTGTAGCGCTGCTGCTTTGAATGATGGCCGTAACCAACATGCCCGCAAGAACTCCTAAAATCGGCTTTTGGCCAAAGATTGATAGAAAATCAACCAAAGCGGGACTTTGTTTTAATGGATCTATAGCATCCTTCATAAGTGAAAGACCGAAGAAAAGTAATCCAAATCCAAGAATTGTTTCCCCGATAAATTTATAAAGTTTTCTTTTGCTAAAGAAAGTTATGGCAAAACCAATTCCAATCGCAGGCAAAGCATACCTGTCAATGTGAAAGGCAATCATCTGCGCAGTGATGGTGGTTCCTATATTGGCTCCCATGATTACACCAATTGCCTGCTGAAGATTCATTAGCCCGGCGTTAACAAATCCAACCAACATAACCGTGATAGCGCTGCTGCTTTGGACAAGAGCCGTTGCGCCGGCTCCAACCATTGCTCCTCGCCAGGGCTTGGTGGTTAAAATCTCCAACATTTTGCGCATTCGGTCACCGGCTATTTTTTGGAGACCATCTGCCATTTTTTGAATTCCATATATAAAAAGACCTAATCCTCCTACCGTATTCATGATTAAGGAAACCGTCATTTTACCTCCGCATTACTCAACTTTTTATTTGAAAAAGTATAACATAAACATTTTTTTTAAATAAGTCGACATCAGGATTTTAAACATTGCGTCCTGTTTAGGATTGCAATAAAATTGTTTTTAATTTAAAGGTTTTTTAAGGAGGTTAAAATTCGAGTTTTAAAAAGTTTGATTGTCGCAATCGTTGTTACGTTTTTCCTGTTAACGCCGTTCTCAATTTGCCAAGGTTCCCCTTCTTTTAATCAAGTAAAAAACTTTAAAAACGAGGCAGATAATCTTCAAACAAAGCTTAATAGAATAGTTGGAGAATATAATTTTGCCTATAATGAGTACGTTGAAATTGTTTGTGCGGAAAAAAAATCTGAAGAAAAATTAAAAAAACTTAAAAAAGAACTTCGTACAAGAGAAGAGGCGTTAAATTTGCGCCTGAAAGCCATTTACATGCACGAAAAATTAAGTTTTTTACATGTTCTTATGGATTCAACTGATTTTAATGATTTTTTGAGCCGTTTTTATGTTTGCGAAAAAATAAGTGCCAGAGATGCAAAGGTTATTAACGAAGCAAAAAGACTAAGGATTGAATTTCAAAAAGAGAATCGGGACATGGAGGTGAAACGAATCCACCAACGGGCGTTATTGGATCGTTTAAGCAAAAAACAAAAGGAGATGGAAGGGAAGTTTGAAAAAGCTAAAACTCTCCTCTCTGGTGTAGAAAAATCACCTCAAGTTAAATCTCGAATTATTAAGGGTGTTAGAATAAAATGCTTTCCGGTAGCCAACCCTTACGCTTACGGTAATAGCTGGTTAGCTCCACGGAAAGGGCATCGTCATCAAGGTTGCGATGTTTTTGCCGCAAAGGGGACGCCTTGCTATGCTTGTGTAAGTGGCAGGGCGAGAATTAGTCATAGTCATAATGGCGGAAAATCTATATATCTTAACGGCGATGACGGGGATGTTTTTTACTACATGCATTTAAATGGATTTGCCGTTACCGACGGTCACGTTGAGGCGGGTCAGGTTATAGGTTATGTTGGTGACACCGGTAATGCAAGGGGTGGTGCCTGTCATCTTCATTTTGAAGTTCATCCCAAGGGTGGAAAAGCGGTAAATCCTTACCCTGTTTTAAGAGGTGTTGGATGAGAGGCCATCTTTTATGAGGTTTGACGTTTCTCGCAAGTAACGATAGTATTTATTTATAATTAAATAATATGTGCAAGGGGAGCAAAAGCTGAGAGTCCACCGCCGGAATTGGCGAGGGAGACCCTTATAACCTGTTGGATAATGCCAGCGCAGGGATGCAAAATATTAAACAATGAAAACCGCTGGCAAGCGGTTTTTTTAAGTGAGGTTGTCATGGATTTATCCTTCTATGTGATTACCGCGGAGACAGTTGAAGGGGATAGAAGTCATCTTGATGTTGCGAAAGCCGCAATTGAGGGTGGCGCAACGGCAATTCAATTTAGAGAAAAAAATAAAAGCTCTCGAGAGTTAATGAAAATTGCCGAAGTGCTTCATCGGGTAACAAAAAAGTTTAAAATTTCTTTAATAATAAATGATCGAATAGATATTGCTCAAGCGGTTGAAGCAGAAGGGGTTCATTTAGGGCAGGAAGATATACCCGTTAAAAGGGCACGTCAAATATTAGGTCAAGACGCAATAATAGGTATTTCTTGTGGAAATATCAAGGAAGCGATAAAAGCTGAGTGTGATGGGGCAAGTTATATTGGCGCCGGGCCGGTGTTTCTCACATCAACCAAAGAGGATGCACGTGAGGCAATTGGGATTGAGGAATTTATTAAAATAAAAAAAAGCGTCAACATTCCCGTGGTGGCCATCGGAGGAATTACAAGCGAAAATGTTGGAGCGATAATAAAGGCGGGAGCCAATGGTGTCGCGGTTATTTCTGAGGTGGCTTTTGCCCCAAACATAAAAGATGCTTGTCGCAATTTTTTAAAAAAAATCAAAGAAGCCAAGGAGGTTAACTGTGAGTTTAAGTGAGATTACAATTACTAAAGCAATTGTTGAAGAATTTTTTAAAGTGTTCATGGAATATTCTGAGGTAGATGTTGCACTGGTTGGTGGTGGTCCCGCTAATTTAGTTGCCGCTACTTATTTAGCAAAGCGTGGGGCAAAGACCGTTTTATTTGAAAAAAAATTATCCATAGGTGGAGGGATGTGGGGAGGGGGAATGATGTTTCCCCGCATTGTAGTACAATCTGAGGCTTGTAGAATTCTTGACGATTTTGGGATAAATTATGCCGAATATAAGCCGGGTTATTATGTTGCGAATTCAATTGAGTCGGTAGGTAAACTCATCAGCAAAGCTTGTGATTCCGGCGTACAGATTTTCAACTTGATAAACGTTGAGGATATTTTGATAAGGGAAAATGATGCAATCAAGGGGTTAGTAATTAATTGGACGGCTGTTGATATGGCCGGTTTACATGTAGACCCATTGTCAATTACAGCTAAGCTTGTTATAGATGGAACCGGTCATGATGCTGAGATTTGTAGGGTGGTTGAAAGAAAAATACCAGGAGCTAAGTTGAGTGTCCAAGGGGAAAAACCCATGTGGGCTGATGTAGGGGAAAAAGTGCTATTGGATACCACAAGAGAAGTCTATCCCGGGTTAATTGTTGCGGGTATGGCGGCAAATGCCGTGGCGGGCGGTCACAGGATGGGTCCCATCTTTGGCGGGATGATGCTGTCAGGGGAAAAAGCGGCTCAAATTGCTTTATCAAAATTAGGAGACGATTAAAGTGACGTTAATTTCGAGGATTAAAAAGGGTGAGGTTCCCGAAGAAGTAAAAATTATTGCGGAAAAGGAATTTGTTAAACTTGAGACTTTGCTGGAAAGAATAACTGCGGGTAGGGTGGTTATACCCAAGAGCACCAATCATCCAAACGTTAAACCAATTGGCATCGGGGAAGGCCTTACTACAAAAGTCAATGCAAATATAGGCACATCGGGGGATTATCCCTTCCTTGAAGAAGAGTTGGAAAAGTTAAGGGCCGCAATTCAAGGGAAAACGGATACGATTATGGATTTGAGCACAGGTGGCAATTTGGATGTGACTCGTAGGGAAATATTAATGGAATCAACTGTTCCCGTTGGAACTGTTCCGATTTACCAAGCGGCAATTGAAGCAAAATTAAAATACGGAAGTATTGTTGACATGAAAAAGGAGCATATTTTCGAAGTTATTGAAAAGCAGGCAGCGGACGGTGTCGATTTTATGACGCTTCATTGCGGAGTTACACAGAAAGCTCTACATGCATTAAATGAGGAAGGTCGAGTAATGGACGTAGTTAGTCGCGGCGGGGTTTTTATGATGGGATGGATGTTGCATAATGGCAAGGAAAATCCTTTATACGAAGAATTTGATGAGTTGCTTAGAATTGCTAAAGAATTTGATATCACCTTAAGTCTCGGTGATGGAATGCGTCCGGGATGTATTTCTGATGCTACGGACCGCGCGCAAATTCAGGAGCTTTTAACCCTTGGTGAGTTAGTCGACAGAGCAAGAGAAGCGGACGTTCAAGTAATGGTTGAGGGTCCCGGTCACGTACCTCTTGATCAAATTGAAGCCAATATCAAATTAGAAAAAGAAATATGCAAAGGAGCTCCCTTTTACGTTCTCGGTCCCATAGTAACCGATGTTGCCCCGGGATATGATCATATAACTTCGGCAATTGGAGGTACACTTGCAGCTTCAGTAGGCGCAGACTTTTTGTGTTACGTAACTTCCCGCGAGCACCTTGGTTTACCAACGGTTGAAGATGTAAGAGAAGGGGTAATTGTCTCAAAAATAGCGGCTCATGCAGCAGATATTGCCAAAGGGATTCCCGGAGCTAAAGACTGGGATTTGAAAATGGCAAAAGCCAGACGACGTTTAGACTGGGAAAATGAAATAAAATTGGCAATAGATCCCGAAAAGGCAAAAAAAGACTATGAAGAAAGAAAAAAGAAGAGCGAAGATGTTTGCACGATGTGCGGAGACTTTTGCGCTTTAAAATTGGTGGATGAATATTTGGGAAAGCATGAATGTAAATAAGGGCAAAGCAAAGATGACTATTGGCATAGAGCAGAGAGCAGAGAGCTAAAACCAGCTTCCAGCCACCAGCCGTCAGCCTCCAGGAGAGACGAAAGAGCAGATAAAGTATAGAGTATAGCTGAAGGCAAAATAAGGGGAATGGGTGGAGGGGAAAGTTAAGTGAAAAATAAAAAAACCAGCAATCTAACCAACAAACTCCCCACTCCCGACTAATGGAGCGTGGAGCTTAGAGAAGAGCGTATTTTTCCCGTCATTGCGAGCACCTCACCCCAGTTTAACCGGGGTGATTTAAGAAAGAAACAAGGTTTTNNACTTAGGAGGAGCCGTAGGCGACGTGGCAATCTCAAGGGATTGCAAATTGTAAAATTAAGAGTTAAAAGAGCATAGAGCATAGAGCATAGAGCTTAGAGAGTAGAGCTTAGAGCAGTTTCACTAAGGAATTAGGGAGCAACGGTATGTATGTAGAGGACGTAGGTGAATCCGGTTTAATTGAGAAAATTATCAATTTAGTCAAGGTTAAAAATAAAGATATAATTGTTCCCATTGGCGACGATGCGGCTGTTGTTCGCACCAGTCCAGGTTATTATATGGTTTTTACCACGGACTTTTTGATTGAAGGGGTTCATTTTGATTTATCTCAAATTTCTGCTTATCAATTAGGGCGTAAGTCAATGCTGGTTAATATAAGCGATATTGCGGCAATGTCGGCTACACCGGTTTATGCTTTAGTTTCTTTGGGCATCAAGCCTAAAACAAAGGTCGAGTTCGTAGAAGAGTTATATGAAGGAATGGCCGATGTTTCCAAAGAGTACAATTTTGCAATAATTGGTGGTGATACGGTTAGCTCCCCTTGCTCTTTGGCAATCAATGTTGCAATGGCGGGTAAGGTTGAACCCGATCTTGTTACAAAAAGAAGCGGTGCGAGGGTGGGTGATAAGATTTTAGTTACCGGTGAGTTGGGGGCATCAGCTGCCGGGTTTTTTTTGCTAAATTCTAAGATTAAGACCAATGATTATTTAATTAAAACTCATTTTGAGCCGGTTCCCAGATTAAAAGAAGCGCAAATTTCTGCCGGCTGTGGCGCACATGCTATTGAAGATATAAGCGATGGTCTTGCCAGTGAAATATTTCATATTTGTGATGCCAGCAAAGTTGGCGCCATTATTTACGAAGAGAATTTACCTATCCCAAAAGGCATTAAAAACGTTGCAGATATTGCAGGTAAATTACCCGAAGATTTTGCTCTTTATGGTGGAGAGGATTATGAGATTGTTATAACAATCTCATCTGATAAAGCGGATTACTTAATTGAGCAGGTTTTGTCCAAAACAGGGACCGATATCAGCGTAATAGGTGAAATTGTAGAGAAGAAAAAGGGAATTAGCCTCTTAGCAAAAGACAATATAAAAAAACCTCTATCTAAAGGTTATGATCATTTTAAGAAAGGAGTTTTTTAATTGCAGATTAAGAAGTTGTTGGTGGTGGGGGGAACAGATCCCAGCGGGGGGGCCGGGATCCAGGTGGATCGATTTACGGCTGCCGATATCGGGGTTTATACTTATAGTGTTTTAACGGCCGTTGTTGCTCAAAACAGCGTTGAAGTTTTGGGTATAGAAAAGTTATCTTCGGAAATAATCTCCAAACAATTGCGGGCCGTTTTTTCTGATTCTCAACCGGATGCTGCAAAGACAGGTATGTTTGCTTCAAGAACAGGCATTGAAGCAGTATCAAATGTTTTTGATGAATTTAAAGTTAAAAATCTTGTGGTTGATCCCGTGTTTCAATCTTCCAGTGGTACGATTTTTCTTGGTGCTTCAGCCATTTCTCTTATGAAAATTCGTTTGTTTGGCCATGCCCGGGTTGTAACACCAAACATCTCAGAGGCTGAAAGGCTTGCCGGATTTCCAATTAATGATTTGAATGATATGAAAAAGGCAGCTAAAGCAATAAAAATGTTTGGTCCCGAGTGGGTGTTAATTAAGGGTGGACACCTCTTGGGCGATGAATGTGTTGACTTTTTATTTGATGGAATAGTTGAATATAAATATTCCGGTAAAAGGATAGACAAAGATGTTAGAGGAACAGGTTGTATTTTCTCCACCGCACTGGCTTCTATGCTTGCTTTAGGCGAAGACGTACCGGAGGCAGCAGAGTTTGCAAAAAATTACGTTAGTAAAAGAATTGCTCAGGCAGTTTCTTTTGGAAAAGGTAACCCTCAGTCAACCCCATCATTTTTTAAAAGTGTTTTTATAAAACCTTGAAAGTAAACATATAATTCAATCAAATAAACCTCATGTTATTTTGGAACCAAAATTAAGGTCACCAACGGTTTATGTCAAAGATACCGGGCAGTTGTTAGGATTTAAAATTATGGTCTGCTGTTAAAGCGCCTATAATTTTAAATATTGAAGATGAGCTAAATGACTTGAAGAATTCAATTAATCGATTTGACCCAAAAGTCTTGTTAGCTTTTTTAAAATCATCAATAAACATAAATCAATAAAAATTTGGGGTGTATATAGTTAGTGCGGGTTTAAGCCTTTGTTATTTTATTAGATTTAATACATCTTGTGCAAATATTTGCTTTTTGTACTTTTCCGTCCTTAATTATTTTTATGTTTTGTATATTTGCTTTTCGGGTTTTTAATGTTTTTTTATGCGAATGGCTCACGCTTTTACCAAACAAAGGACCCTTACCACAAACTTCACATTTTTTTGACATATAAACAACTCCTGTTTTGTAGCGTCTTTTTTACTCGAGAAATATTAGCATTATGAAGGATTTTTTGCAAGAAGGGTTTTGATTTTTTGTCTCTTTTTCTTATGCTATAATCAGCACGTATTGAAGATGTATTTGTATTGTGAAGGAGACTGTAATGGACAAAGATGAAAAATATTTTGGTCAAATAAAGGTTTCCAACGATGTTATAGCTGAATTGGCAGGTTTTGCGGCGCTTGAAAGTTATGGGATTGTGGGGATGGTCAGCCCCAACGCAAAAGATGAGGTTGCCCGATTTTTGGCTAGGGATAAGTTAAAGAAGGGTGTCAGGGTAATAATTTTAGACGGTAAAGTTGAAATTGATTTATATGTGATAATTGAACATGGGACAAATTTGAGCGAAGTTGCCCGGAATCTGGTTGAACGTGTTAAATATGAGATTGAGAAATACGCGGAATTAGAAGTATCCAATGTTGAAGTACATGTTCAAGGGGTAAAGACGAGAAAGTAGTCATAAAAGGGTTATTTATGCTGAAACTAACTGTCGGTGATTTTCCCAATCTAATAAAATCTGCTTTAAATGCTCTTCAAAGACACCAAGAAGAGATAAATAAGCTTAACGTATACCCTGTTCCTGATGGAGATACCGGGACAAACATGGTTCTTACCATGCGATCGGTTTATGACGAATTATCTAAAGTCAAACCAAATACAATGGAAGATATATGTAAGGCCCTAACATATGGTTCTCTTATGGGTGGACGTGGTAATTCAGGTGTAATTCTTTCTCAAATAATCAAAGGAGTTTGCGAAATTTTGTCGTCAAAAAAGTATGTTACCTCGATTTTTCTCATGGAAGCTTTAGAGAATGGTACACAGGTTGCATACAGGGCGATTAGAAAGCCCGTTGAAGGAACCATGCTTACCGTGATAAAGGACGCGGCGGCGGCGGCAAAAGAATTCGACAAAGAAATAGAGCTGGACATATTTTTGGAATATGTTTTAAGCGAAGCAAGGAAATCTGTTATGAGAACGCCCGAGCTTCTACCCGTTCTTAAAGAAGCGGGAGTTGTTGACGCCGGTGGTTGGGGGTTGGTTGTTATAGGAAGCGGTATTTTGTCTTCAATAAGAGGAGAAATAGAGAATGAAGAGTTGGCAGATTACAATGCTCCGATTTTACAATCCGCCGAGGAGATTTCTCTGGAATACCAATATTGTACCGAGTTTATTTTAAACGGCGAAGAAATTAATATTGCAGAATTTGAAGAGGAGCTTGCCCCATTAGGTGACTCTGTTTTGGTTGTAGGTTCGGAAAAATTAGCTCATGTGCATATACATACAAACGACCCCGGTAAAGTTATACAGCTTGCGACAGATAAAGGATCTTTGGCTCAAGTAAAAATAAATAATATGCAGGAAGAAAGCAAGAGAAGAGTCAGCCAAATTTCCGAGTCTACAAGTGAAATTGGACTTGTTGCCGTGGCTAACGGAGAAGGAATTAAGAAAATTATGGTTAGTTTGGGTGTTCAACGAATTGTAAACGGGGGCCAAACCATGAACCCAAGTACTGCCGATATTCTAAAAGTTGTTGAAGATATAAAAAACTCAAAGGTTGTAATTCTTCCAAACAATAAAAATATAATTTTAGCTGCTCAAAGAGTATCTGAACTGACAAAAAAAGAGATTGGCATTGTCCCCTCAAAGTCAATACCTGAGGCTTTTACGGCTTTATTGGCTTTTAATAAAAACGAATCTCTTTCCTCAAATGTGAAAAATATGACGGACTCTTTGTTTGAAGTTAAGACCGGTGAAATAACAAGAGCGGTCAGGGATTCAAAAACATCATGCGGAAAAATTAAAAAGGGAGATTTTATTGGGCTTACCGATCATGAAGTTAAGGTTTCAGATAAATCTTTTATAAAGACCGCAGAAAAACTAATAGACTCAATGCTTGATGATGAAAGTGAAGTTGTAACGCTTTTGCTTGGTAATGGTGTAGAAGAAAAGACTTTGGAGGAATTATCAAAAATTGTTTTAGAAAAACATCCTGGAATTGAAATTGATACTCACAAAGGCGGGCAAGCTCTTTATCCTTTAATTATCGGGGTAGAATAAGTAAGCAAAATGAATAATGCGTGAAATTTGATGTAAAAAAAGGAGTTGATTGAGATAGAAAAAGTTGCAATCGTAACAGATAGTACCGCTGATTTCGAACTTTCTTATTATAAAGAACATGATGTTTGTATGGTACCTTTGATGGTTCGTTTCAAAGAAGAATCGTTTAAAGATTGGATCGACATCAAACCGAAAGAATTTTATAAGAAGTTAAGGGCCTCAGATGTTCTTTCAAAGACATCTCAGCCAACTGTTGCTCAATTTGAGGAAGTTTATAAAAAATTATCCCGTGACCATACACATATTATCTCAATACATATTTCTTCAAAGCTGAGCGGCACAATTCAATCTGCTCAGATAGCCAGTAAAAATATAAATATACCGGTTACCGTAATTGATGGGGGATTAGCGTCTTTGGGAACATCTATCTTAGTTGATTTGGCCGTTAAAGCACGCGATGAAGGAAAAACCGCTGTGGAAATAATCGAAATTGTTAATAAGGCGCGGAATAGGGTAAAAATATTATTTGTTGTTGACACTTTAAAGTATCTTCATATGGGTGGGCGCGTTGGGAAAGCGCAAGCGTTGGTTGGCGGTTTGCTAAAAATTAAGCCGATTCTTACTTTGGAAGATGGCTTGGTGGCGCCCTACAAGAAAGCAAGAGGAACCAGAAAAGCCATGCAAGAAATTGTTTCTATCGCCAAAGAAAGCATAGATCAAGATAAGTCTTATTGTTTAGTTATTGCGCATGGTGACGCTCCTGACAATTTAGTGTATTTAAAGGAACTTCTGTTGAAAGAAGGGTTTAAATTAAGCCAAACAACGGAAGAGGAGGTTGGTGCCGTTATCGGAACATATACCGGCCCGGGGGCAATTGCATTAGCTTACTATCAGGAATAATTTTATGGCTGAAAAGTTTTTAAATAAGTTAGTAGAGCTTGAGGAAAAATTTGGAGCAAATAATAAATCGGTGGTGGGAGGTTTTGCTGAATATCTTCAAAACACGGATTTTGATTTGTCAAATTTTAAAACATGTTCATCCTCTGAGAGAATTAAGATTTTAAAAAAAATAAAAACTCAAGAGCCATCCTTTAGAGATTTTTCAAAATTTGATTCAATCGAGAAGGTTGCTTTGCTCGATAAGCCCATTGAATCGGTGAGATATGTTGGAATTGCTACAGGCAAACGTTTTAGACGATTAAAAATTGAAACCATTGGAGACCTTTTATATCATTTCCCTCATAGATATCTGAATTTTGCTAAAATAAGGAAGATATCCGAAGTTAAAATCGGGGAAGATGTTACTGTCGTTGGTGAAATTAAAGATGTAAGAAAACACAGGGGGCAGAGAGGCACCAGGGTTTTAAGTTTAGGGGTTTTTGACGGTACCGGATATATTTATGGAACATGGTTTAATCAAGACTATATTGCCGGAAGACTTAAAAAAGGAACGCAAGTTGCATTAAGCGGTAAGGTGCTTTACAAGTTTGGATTGATGCAGATTCAAAACCCACTTTTTGATGTTATTGAAGATGTTTCGGAACGCAAATCTTGTACTTATTCAGCAGATTGTCAGAGGGGGGCACATACCGGAAGAATTATCCCCATACATCCCGCCACTCAAGATCTTTCATCCACTTTAATTAGACGCATTATAAAAAATTTGCTTGATGAATTTTCGGATATGCCCGATTTTATGCCCATAGAATTAAGAGACAAATTTAAGATTCTGCCTCTTTCTTTTAGCTTAAAGGAAATTCATTTTCCTTCATCTGAATTAAAATTAAAAAAGGCAAAGGAAAGACTCCTTTTTGACGAACTTTTTTTAATGCAATTGGGGTTAGCCTTTAAGAAGAGCAAATTTAAGGAAAGCAATGTCGGAATTAAGCACATTATCAAAGAAGAACAAATGACTCCGTTTTTTAGTTTGCTGCCGTTTGAATTAACAACGGACCAAAAAAAAGTCCTTAAAGATATTCAAAAAGACATGACCGGCTTGCGTCCGATGAATCGTCTGCTGCAAGGGGAAGTTGGTTCCGGCAAAACGGTTGTAGCTTTAGCTGCTTTGTATTCTACGATTAAAAATGGTTATCAGGGTGCAATTATGGCTCCAACAGAAGTTCTTGCTAATCAACATTATCGTAAAACAAAAAATATTCTAAATAAACTTGGGGTATCTTCTGTAAATTTAACCGGAAGTTTGCCTTCTAAGAAAAAGAAAGAATTTCAAGATGAGATAAATAAAGGAAATATTGATATTGTTATTGGAACCCACGCTTTAATACAAGAAGGTGTTGAATTTAACAACTTAGGTTTGGTTGTCATAGATGAGCAACATCGCTTTGG
>DFBH01000010.1 GCA_002366545.1 Candidatus Oleimmundimicrobium americanum
CCTCTCAATATACAAACATTAAATTAGTATAAACAATTTTAAAACAAAAGGTAATGTTAACTTTAGATTTTCTCGTGATGATGTAACCCATATTTAACCAACAAATTTTTAAAATCTTTTTGGTAGAATATCTTTATATTAACGTCAGGATATAACTCTTTTAACCTTCTAACCTTTCGGTTCTTTTTTGTCACCAGCTTCTGATTCATCGTGGTAAGCTCGATGAATAAATTAAAATCTGGGAGATAAAAATCGGGGGAGAAACTTTTGACAACGTCCCTTTTTTTGTCCCACTCAATAGGGAAAGTCTTTGGTTCATAAAACCATTTGATATGGTAAAAATCAAGAATGCTCGCACAAACTTTTTCGCTCGGATGAGCAAACTTGATTTCATCCTTATTTTGAAATTTCGGAATTTTTTTCTCTTCAAAAATTTTAGTTTCATCGGTCATTTTTTTATCTCCTATGTTATCATTTTACAACAAGTTGTATCTTAAAACATTCTTATCGACATAAAGGAGATAAACTATGGTATGGAATAAATGCATAATACATTCAATCCTTGCAATTTTAAGCCAGCTCAGCCTATTTTTATCCGGGCTTGGAGGTATAATTTACTTAAAGGTGAAAAAAACAAATCCCGATTCCCCTTCTAAAGAATTTTTTTTAAAAAAACAACACGGGTTCAATCTCGTTTGCTTGATAACAGGATTTATTTTCTTTACATCGTCCCTCGCAATGGGATTTATACAGGCGAAAAATTTATGGGGAAGTTATTGGAGCTGGGACGTAAAACAGATAGGATCGGCAATCATGTGGCTTTATTATCTTACCATCGTTTTTATAATTGGTTGGCACGGGTTCATTAAAGATAAAAAAACCCCTTATATCACTTCATTGTTAGCCTCAAGCGGTATCGCCATTATGGGAATAAATGTTTTTGTTTTAAGTGCATTCTCAAAATTACATAATTATCTTTAGCATATATCCTTAAGTTTAGCTTGAATTTTCTCCCAATGGGTCCCCCGCCAATAATATCTTCCGCATGAAGAACATCGGCAAAACTTGTTTTGTGTTCTATAAACATAAGGAGGAACCTTACTCTTTGCTTCAGATTTTGAAACACTTTCAAGCTCGCTGTTACATTCAATACAACGCTCTAATTTTTTATCGCATTTTAGCTTAAAATAATTAACCAATTGCTTAAGCTGATCATCTAACATATCAGAGCTTACCATCAACGCTTTTACATAACCATTTGCTATAATTTTTCTTTTAACTAACCTCGTATCTCTGGTTAATATAATTCTTTCTTCTCTTTTTGCGATATTAATTAGCTCCTCATCGTTAATATCATCAAAATAAACCGCATCATACCCCATTAAACGCAACCATTTAGCGAGGCGCCCGCACATTTGATCTATAATAAATTTTGGTCGTTTCATAACGCTCATATAACTCTGTTTTTTGGTAGTGTTTGTTTAAGATATATTGAAATAATTTCGGATGGATTTTTGTAGAAGTAAAAACTTAAGCTTGTGTGTTAATTTTGTAAGAGCAGCAAGTTCCTCCATGGCTTTTTTTCTACCTTCTTCACTTTTTTGTTTAAAGCTGGATAAAAGAATCTGCTGAAAGAAAGAGGCTTCGCGCTCGGCAAAACTTTCATAAAAACGAAGGTGGCGAGGCTCAATGCCGTAATCCGATAATTTCTTTACAATTTGCATTATTCCCGTATCAAGAGAATCGTACACTTTTCCTTCTTCGGTTTCCTGAGGCTGAAGTATATTATAATTTTCTAGGTTTTCAATTTCTTCCAATGACAAATCTGTCGTTTTAGCAATGTCATCAACTTTGGTCTTTTTAGAACTATTAAAAGATGGAGCTATGTCTTCTGACTCTGTCAACTTAATTTCTTCATCAAACGACGTTGTTTTAAGCATGATTTTTATTACGCTTAAAGGCAAGTATTTTTCTTTTTGTAATTTTAATATTTTTTGAAGTTGTCTTACATCTCCATTGCTAAACTTTCTATATCCTCCGGATGTCCTCTCGGGCTTAACTAACCCCTCTTCTTCCAAGTATCGAACTTTACTAATTGAAAGACCGGGAAATTCTTTACGAAGTTCTTCAACAACTTCACCGATTGTCGCATAATTCCGTTCAGAAGATCTAAACACTTCATACCACCTTTTGATTTAGTTTAAAAATATAAACTTAAATCTACCAATTTGAACCTCATCATTATTCTTTAATTTAACCTTGTCCACCAGTTCACCATTAACATAGGTGCCGTTTAAGCTGCCCATATCATGCAATATTGCTTCCTCGTTACCAAAGTCAATTTCAGCATGCTTTCTAGAAACAGTTATATCATCCAAAAAAATATCGCTTCCAAGACTTCTCCCCACGGTAATCTTATCCTTGTTTAACAAAAACTTTCGCCCGGAATTTGGCCCTTTCTTAACAACCAAAATCGCTCCTTCTTGCGGAACCTTCTTTTTTACTTTTATTTCTTCTTCTTCTATCATCACGGGCTCAAAAACCATCGTGTTTTCTAAGCTAACACCCTCTTTTAGCGAAGCTCCACATTTTTGACACAACTCACCGGAATCCTTGTTTTCATACCCACATTTTTTACACAACACTGTTACTCCTTAAATTTAAAATCCTGTTCCAAGAAAGCTCTTTTAAGTTCTTCGTCAACTGCCTTTAATATTTCCGGATCTCCTAAAATGTTAGCCAGCCTCTCTTCGTCAACCCGATTTTTAACGTATGCATCTTGTAAAATTGATGAAAGATTTCTCCCAACGTGAAGTTCCTTTACAACATAATTTATTACTCTTTCCTCCATAACATTTAAACTCATTTCTTCAAACGCTTGCTTTACTGCTTTAATAAATTTACTTTCCGGCAATTTGCTTCCTCCCCTAGCGTGTTAACTTATTATTTTTATTCGCTTCTTTGTTTAAATTTCCTCTTTTGGTGCATGCTCTTTATCCTTTTCAGGTTCTTTTTTAAATCCTGATTCACGTTCTTTAAATTTTTCTAAGAGGTTATTTTTTTGAATATTCTCTACGCTCTGATGTTTGCCAAAATAAACATTCCCTTTTTCACTTAACGAATGGAAATGCTTTTCGGTTGGTGTTTGAAAAGCTTCTTTAGTGGTAGAACGAACATTTCTTTGAGCATCTTTATCAGACATAAAAAAACACCTCCAGTTTTATGTTTACTAAAATCCCTTAGCGAGAATTTCCGTTAAGCGAGCAATATCTTTTTCTAAAACAACACCCTTATTTTTTTTGAGCCGTTCTACTATCTCCGCTCTAATTATATCTATTTCTCCATGCAAAATTCTTCTTTGCCGTGAAAACTTCTCTTCTTCTAAATAGAGCGTATCTAAAATTTTTTTCAACTCGTCGTCCGATTTTTTATCTAAATCAACTAAAATATCGCTCCATTTTAATTCATCTTCCGTTTTACCCAACTATCTCACCTCTCTTATTTTTAATTATATATCATTTTACACGTTAATAAAAAGACAGCTTAACATTTTACTTTTTAGACAATATTTTTAAAAAAGAACCAATATACTCATATATTTTTTCAGTAAAACCCGGAGCAAAAATATTTTTATCGGCCAAGAGGTTCACTTTACCTAATTCCCCTTGATCGCTTACTACTTTTATCTCGCCAATTTTTTGTCCTTTAAAAACAGGGAGGTCAGGATATTTAACTAAGATTATTTTTTTGAGGCCGTCCGGCTTTTTTCTTGTCAGCAAAGGCAAGTCTTTTTCCGCAACTAAATTTAATTCATCTTTCCACACAAGAAGAGGCATCAGCCTAAAAGAATCACCTTTTTTAATAATTTTTTTTATTTCAAACTTATTCAAACCAAAATCCAAAATTTTTTTCGAATCTTCATAGCAATTTTTACTTGTTGGTGCATTCAAAACCACGGATATAAGTCTTTTTTTTTCTTTAGTAACCGATGCCACTAAACAATAACCTGCTTTTTTAGTATAACCGGTTTTAACCCCATCGACATAATCGTATTTTAAAAGAAGCTTATTATGATTTACAAATGTTCTTGGGTAAGGGTTGTTGGGCCATGGTATTGTGTGCTCTTTTGTGGACACAATCTCGGCAAATTTCTCATTTTGAAGACAGAATCTTGCTATTAACGCAAGATCACAAGCGGTAGAATAATGTCCTTCTTGCTCTAATCCTGTTGGATTTAAAAAATGTGTTCTTTTTGCCCCCAAAATCTCAGCTTTTTCATTCATCATCTTTATAAAACTCTCAACATTTCCCCCAACATGCTCAGCCAAAGCAACCGCGGCGTCATTGCCTGATTTTAAAAGCACCCCGTATAAAAGCTCCTCAACGGTTATTTTTTCGCCCGGGGAAAGATATATCTCGGCCTCACCGGCATCCGCCGCTAAAGAACTTGTCGTAATAACATCTTTTGAAGATACGTTTTCAATGGCAAGTACGGCTGTCATCATCTTGGTTGTACTGGCCATGGGACGTTCCGTGTTTGAATCTTTTTCCCAAAGGATACGGCCCGTTTCCCCATCCATAAGCACCCCCGAAGAAGCGGTAACCGTAAGATCGTCTTCTTGGGCAAACAACAAACCGGCTTGAAAGAAAAAGATAAGAAAAACAAGAAAAATTATACTGAACTTTTTAAAGGTTAAAAATTTATAATAATTAAAATTCATTTTCATCTTTTAATTTTTTAATAAGATCAGAGACATCTTTTAATTTATCTTTTGTTTTGTTTTTTTCAACGTTAATTTCTATATTTAAAATATCTCCTTCCTTACAATTAACAGGTAAAAACTTCCGGGGAATACTATAAATATCATCAGTTTTAAAAAAAACAAGAACCGCTAAATCTTTTTCAAATCTATCAATTGAAGCCATCGTTCTCAATAAATCACCTTCATATTCAACAATGCAAAAATAAAACCGACAACAAACCTATTGGTTTAAAGCTCACTCCACATCATACATATCGACATAAAAAACTTAACCTTTAATTTTACATATATCACAACAAGCTTCTCACGCTTAAAGAACAATGATAAAAAACTGAGCAATGTATTTTGTAAAATCAAGATTTGGACAGATAACCTATTCGCCTATTATTTGAAGTGTAAGACATCTATTTCTTGGCATATTATCGAAGTCAACAAAAACTATTTGCTGCCATGCGCCTAAAACTAATTCACCATCTACAATTGGCACTGTCAAAGATGGGCCTAATAACGATGCTCTTAAATGTGAATGAGCATTTTGGCCTCCCAGTTCATTGTTATGTTTATAATTACGATGATCGTGGGGAATTATCTCCTCGACAATGTCTTTAAAATCTTCCAATAAGCCCTCTTCGCATTCTATTGTAGTAATTGATCCGGTAGCCCCGGGGATAAAGATAGTTACTATTCCATTAGATATATTGCTCTCTCGCACTTTCATTTCTACTTGTTGATTTAAATCAACAATGTCAACGTTTCCGCAGGTTGAAAAGCAAATTTCCTCAGTAAAAATCATTTTCTCCTCCCAAAAGATGCAATCATATTACATTGAATATATTTTTTTGTCTAATCAACTCAGTGCCCACTGATTTTAGGAACTTAATTCTCTTATCAGTATCTTCAACTTTTAAAACAAGAATGTCTAACTCATAACTTTGTTCAAAAAAACAATGTACATGCTCTACGTTTAAGTGCACTTCTGACTTAATTCTTCAAGAACACCCGCAAATCCTCCCAACTCATCAGACGCTTCTACGTTAATAACATCGGTTTTGCAACAGTAAAATATTCTTCGTAAAAACTTTATATGTCTCATTTGACCTGTGCAATCTTTATGAGCATACCATAATATTCAGTGTTGGCAATGCTTAAAGCATAAATGTTGACATCTTTATCCCTCTATGTTCCCGCCGCCTCCACAAGTCTTTCTCGTTTATTTTGGAAAAACATTGAAATTTACTTTTCTTTTACTTCTATATCTTTAAAATTAAGTCGTTGACGTAACCTCTTCGTGCTGTTCTGGCACCGTTTCGTCCTGCCCTTCTTGTTCTTCCTGTTCGGAATCATCTTTGACGCCAACGTGAACAATAGATTTTCTCGGCCTGTAACGACTAAAAAATTTATCTTCTCTTATGATTTCCCCTTTTTTTGTCACTGTTCTATATACGGTTACATCAAAACCGTTAATTCCGTCTTTTTCAACCACCTGCTCTCCTTTAGGTAAAAGCGGATCCTCAACATACTCGACAGAATAAGGTGTAATGTTAACAAACGGCGTGGTTTTATAAGACACCTTTGTTCCAAAATCGGCACTATAAAACGAAACCGCCACAGAATTACCGGTGTAATAAGTTTTAATTAAGATGTATGCCGAGGTATCATTATGAAATTGAAAATCTGCTCCTCCATAAGACACAGTTGCGTCTCTTCCTGTCGGGTAACTGCTTATATAAAAACTGTGGTTAATTCTTTTTACCATAGGATATCCGCCAAAAAAAGCTGTATTAAATATAGTTGTTCCAACTTGGCAAACTCCTCCACCTACCGTGAGTACAAGCTCTCCGTTAACTATCGTTGGAGCTTCCTCGTATCCCTTTTCAACCGTACGTGGTCCTATCGTTTCGTTAAATGAAAAGGTTTCACCCGGAGCAACAATGGTTCCGTCTAAAGCATGTGCAAGCAAATGAATATTGTGAACTCTTGATGTGTTCCCTGAACTATAATTGGTTTTAAAGGTACTCACTCTTTCTGTAATGGCCATTGCTTGAGCTTCTTCAGTTGATAAACTTGGCTTAATAACCTTTGTTTTTAAGATTATTTCACGCGGTAGATCATCTTTTATGATCCTTTTTATTTCAAGGTAGGCAGCAGCGGTGTCTATCCCGTTTCCGTCAACGCTGGAAATAATTTTTACTTTATTTTTAACTATTTCAAACTTGGCGTCCTTTGCCTCATTGCTTATATCTTTTGTAAGTTCTTTGATGTAATCCTCGGTTTTTTGTTTATTTAAGGTTGCCCTTAAGATAGCTTTTCCCCCGCTATCATCTTTGCTAAAAGAAATGAGCTCACCCATTTTTTCAACTTTTATTTCCCATCTTTCGTTTGAATATTTTAAAAACAGAGGAGCTCGAAGTATCGTAGTAACATATTTTTTAGCTTCATAGATTCCTTCATCACCAATAAACGCGGGTAATATAGATGTCGGAAGAATAATTTTGCGTTCCTCAAGTGAAGGAACTTTATCTCTAATTTCAGAAAATAAATTTGTCCTTTTAACTTTAATCCCAATTTGGCTTTTTATAATTTCAATATTTGTCTTACTTATTTTTAATCCCGCGTCGCGCGGTTCTTTATCAACTTCATTAGCGATATTATCAATAAAATCATTTATAAGCCCGCTATCAACGTAGCAAATAAGGGGGGAATTGACGGGGCGAAACCAACTTAAAAACCTTGTTTTAATACGATAACTTAAGCTGCCCTTTCTTCCAACCTCATAGGCTCGATCAACGCTTTTAACAATATTCACTTTTGCTTTAATATCTGAAGGCATCAGCTTCCATTGTTTATCTTCGAATTGCACGATAATGGGCTCATTTAGAACTGGTTTTATTTTCTCAGAAATTTTACTTTTTGCTTCAAGAGGAGTTAAATGCCCAATTGAAATACCATTTATTTTTACACCGTGATGAATTCTCCCAAAATCAACCACTCCATCCGCTAAAACAGGTAAAGCAACAAAAATTATAATCTCAAGCGCAACAACAAAAAGAATCTTCTTGTTGTTAGTCGTAAAAATGTCATTAATCTTAAAAGACTTAATTTTTTTCAATAATTTCATACCAACCTCAATTAAATCGCCGGAATTTCTATATTATCCATTTTTAAAACCTCAAACGTTACTCCTTCATACGAAGTCAAGACATATTGGACCCCGCCCAGCAACCCCACAGCCTGCGAAAGAGTTTCTACATCTCCTATTGCCTTTATAATAAATGGAGGCTCGATTTTGTTTTCATTTACAATGACGTGTCCTTCTAAATCATCCTTAAAACCCGTCATAGCTTTAACGCGTATCCCGTTTACTGAAACAGCCTCTACCCCACCGGCTTTTAGTTCATTTACAACATCCATAAGATCATAACAATTCAAAAACTTTTGTTCGTCATTTATAATCACTTGGACACCTTTGCCTTTTACTCCAATCAAGCCCGCAAACATTTTCATGTTTTCAAGATTAAGCGCAGCTTCATTTAAAATTGATTGTTGATTTTCAGCCGCATTTTCATATTTGAGAAGTCTTATTTCTAAATCTCTTTCTTCTTTTTGCAATAATCTAACTTCTATATCCAAATCTCTAATTATCTCACCCAAATTTTGTTTGGATTCTTCCTGAAGATTCTTTGAAATACTTTCCTGAACTCGAAGTTGCGATACTAAAAATATACCTATGAGGGCACAAACAACTACCACCACAATCTGCATTCTTTTCAATTGCAACCAATTATAAGCCTCACGAAATCTAATAATATCCCTCATTTTTTATTCCCAATGCCTACTTTTAAAAATATGACGCCTGATTGCCGCAATGTTTTGGAACAAACGAACACCAAAAGCAACGATGGCAGCATAATAAAGCGGCTCAACACCCAAACGGTCACCAAGATATACAATAAGAGCAGCTAAAATTGTGTTACTAAAGAACCCCGTTATAAAAAGTTTGTCATCAAACTTTTTCTCCATAGTTGCCCTAATTCCACCAAACGCACTATCGAGAGCCGCCAAAATGGCAACCCCCATATATTTTGCATAGGATGGGGGAATAGGTATTTTTAAGATTAGCCCCAATGCTATTCCCATTAATAAACCAATGAGTGGCAACATTAATTAATCCTCCATAGCCTTAACATATTCCAATCGCAAACTACCTTCATAAGGAAGCAATTTTAATTCAGACAATTTATCAAGCGTAACCACCAATCCAAAAGCTTTTGCATATCCTTGCGAAAGCTGAGTAAAGCCTTCATCTTCTTGAAGAATTTCTAATAGCCTATCCGGGTTCCCGATTGCTTGGATTTTGTATGGCGACGAAAGCCTGGTCGAATTAACCATGACCGTATTTCCCGCACACCTGATGGCACTCGTTGAAACAAGTCTTTGACCATTTATACAAATCGCCTCCGACCCACCATTCACAAGTGCATTAACAACCATACGTAAATCATAATCATGAATTATATAATTATTTGGATTTTCTGTCTCGGGAAACTGAGCACTATCTGCAAGAATTACTTCCACCCCCGGACCATCTAAAGAAGTTAAGCCCACCGCTTTTTTTAATTCTTCATTTTCTTTGACAAAAGACGAAAACATACCTTCGTTTGCTGCTGCCCGTCTTTCGTAATTCTCCGCACTGCTTCTCAATTCTATCAATCCGTTCTTTAATCTTTCACGTTCTTTTTCTAATTCTTTCACGGAAATCATAAGATCTCTTTTTCTGGATTCAGAACTGGTTTCTTCAAAATACTGCTTCGAATAAAAAGACGTAGAAAGCAATAACCCTAAAACCATAAACCCAATAACGAGAGAAATATTCCACTTAGCAAATTTCATAATTTTACCTTCTAAAAAATTTTTAACTTTTATTAAAAATATAAGTATAGCCAGTGAACTAACCATTTGCTAAAGACAAATGGGCTTCGGGCTTCGTAGAACCGTGCTTCCCGAAAGAAGTCTTACTTAGTTCTCCACTCGTGTAATCGGAGAGTTCCGCCCCGATAATTTTTAATCCCTCATTTAAGATATTGATACTTGCGTTTAAATCACGATCTAAGCAATGACCATTCTTACAAGTCCATTCTCTCATTGAAAGGTTTAAATCTTGGTTTATCCATCCACACACGTGGCAAATCTTAGAACTTGGGTAAAAGCGATTGATTTTAACAACTTTCTTATCATTCCAATCTGCTTTGTACTCTAAAAACCTCACAAACGTACTCCAACTTGCATCAGCAATATACTTTGATAGTTTTCTGTTTGACATCATTCCTTTTACGTTCAAATCCTCCAAACAGATTATATCGTAATCGGAAACAAGTTGATGTGATACTTTATGTAGTACATCTTGCCGTGTGTTAAATATTTTCTCGTGTACCTTGGCAACTTTTCGTCTTTGTTTTTCAAACGAATTGCTGCCTTTTTGTTTACGAGAAAGATGTTTTTGTGCTTTCGCTAATTCTTTTTCATATCTCTTTGTATATCTATTGCTCTTGAATTTATTTCCATCGGAAGTGATAAGGAAATCTTTTAATCCTAAATCTGCCCCACAAACAGCACCCGTCTTTTTTTTTGGTTGATATTGCTCTTCCGTTAAGATTGATACAAAGTATCTATCTGTCGGTGTTTTGAAAAAAGTCATTTTACCAACTTCACCTTTCACTTCTCGGTGAACAATACATTTAATCCCTTCCTTAAATTTTGGGACGTAAACTTTTCCATCAATCAGGTTAGTATGCTGTGGAACAGTAAAACTATTCTTTTTTTTCTTTGACTTAAATCTTGGAAACTTAGCATTGCCACGAAAGAAGTTTAAGTATGCAGTATCCAAAGACCTTAAAACAAATTGAAGTGCCTGGCTATTCACTTCTTTAAGCCAAATAGTTTCTTCTTTCTTTTTAAGGTCAGTCAAGGTTTTTGCTTGTGTATAATAGTTATCAGACTTCTTATTTTTCTGATACTGTTCTTTACGCTCATTCAAAAAGTAATTATACACAAATCTCACACATCCAAAATGCTTATCCAACAACACTTTTTGCTCTTGTGCTGGACGTAATTCAAATTTGTATGTTCGATGTATTGTTTTCATACTGCAAATATATTACATATTTTATACAACGGCAACCCCTTTTTGTAAAAACGTTGTTTTTGGGTGAAACCATTTTTAAAAAGGAGCTCCCTATATCTAAAAAATCTGATTTTGAAATTGAAGTATTTGAATCAGAGATAGACCACATACATTTTCTTATTCGTTATATCCCTCGTTTGCCTATCACTTCCATTATCCGTAAGTTAAAACAGGAATCCACTATTGCAATTTGGCAAAAACACAATTCAATTTTGTCAAAGAACTTTTGGAAAGAGCATACTTTCCGGTCAGATGGTTACTTTGTTTGTCTAATAGGCAAAGCATCACCTGATACCATTCGTCAGTTCATCCTTTCACAAGATTAGCGTTTGTCGCTTACATCCCATCGGTCTTTAGACGATGAGTTTTATGCTCCGTTAATAAAATTATTATTGTAAAAGCTGAAAATTATTAGGGGATTTAAGGGAAAGTTAATTAAATTAAACGAGGAGTTTTTTTGCATAATCCTGGAGATTTTTGAAAACCTCTTTAGAATGCCCCTCAACATAGACTCTAACCAAAGACTCTGTTCCCGATGGTCTTATTAAAACCCAACTATCTTTCTCCAATAAAAATTTTACCCCATCCTTCGTTGAAACGTTTTTAACTTTGTAACCGACGATTGAGGATGGCGGATTAGTTCTTAATTCGTTTAACAGTTTTTCTTTTTTTTCTTGCGGATAATGAATGTCTAAACGAGTATTATAAAAATGGCCGTACTCCAGATAAATTTCGTCAAGTAACGTTGATAAAGGCTTGCTCTTTTTTGCAATTATCTCGGCAAACAAAAGATCTGCAAGTATCCCATCTTTCTCGGGTATATGGCCCAAGATACTTAAGCCTCCGCTTTCCTCTCCCCCAATAACTACAGGCTCTTTTTGCATTATTTGGCCCACATATTTAAATCCAACAGGAGTTTCTTCTAATTTTGCACCAAACTTTGAAGCAATCGCATCAAGCAAATGGGTAGTCGCTACCGTTCTAACAATCTTCCCATCTAGCTTGCGATCCTCTAATAAATACAAACAAAGCACCGCTAAGGCTTGATTTGAAGAGAGAAATTGCCCTTTGTTGTCAACTACTCCAAACCTATCAGCATCTCCATCGAGAGCTAAACCTAAATCTGTCTTTTTATCCAAAACCAAGGAACGAAGCTCAATTAAATTTTCAGGAGTTGGCTCGGGTAATTTCCCCCCAAAAAGAACGTCACGAAAGTCATTTATAGAATAAATCTCACAATCTGCTTCTTTAAGTATTCTTTTCATTACATCTTGACCGACCCCATACATAGGATCAAAAGCTATTCTTAACTTAGCTTTTTGTATTACATTAAAATCAACTAAACTCTTAATGTGTTGTAAATATTCATCAACCACATCAACCTCATGCAACAATTTATTGTTTTCAATATCGGTGAAAAGAATGCGCTTGCCGTTAAAAAGCTCATTTATTTCCTTTTCTATCTGCGAAGTTATTTCCGGAGTGGCGGGGCCGGCATATTCCGGTATAAACTTGATCCCATTATATTTTGGGGGATTGTGACTTGCGGTTAGCATTATAGCACCGGCTGCATTAAACACTTTTATCGCGTATGCGGTAATAGGCGTCGGCATCGACTTTTTCATTATAAAAACGGGGATATTGTTTCCAATCAGAACAGAAGCGCAAACTTTTGCGAAATCCTCTGCATAAAAACGATTATCATAGCCGATAACTATACCTTTTTTGGATAAACCACAATTACAAATATAATTCGATATTGCTTGAACAACTATTTTCACATTTTTAACAATAAAATCATCACACATAACAGCGCGCCAGCCATCTGTTCCAAATTTGATAGTATCCTGCATATTTGCTCCTTACTCTTCAGAAACTATTTGACTAATCAAGTTCCAATACTTCTCGATTTGTACCTTAGCTTCCTTATCCGATCCGGCTTCAGAATAAATCCTGCAAACAGGTTCTTCCGGATCCGGAAGAACAAGCGTCCAATGGTCATTTTCAAAAATTTTAATCCCATCGGTTAAATTAGTTTCTTTATCGTTGGCCATTTCCAACAAAGAGCGCATAACCAAACCTTTATTTTCCCAGGCACAAAATATGTTTTTTTGCGCAAGATGATATTCGGGCAAATCACCAACCAATTCAGAAACCGGGGCATTTGCCTTCGCCAAATACTCCAGCAACACACAAAGAGTCTGCATAGCATCATATGCTGGTAAAAACCTTGGAAATATAAAACGCCCACCTTGAGCTCCAGCAAAGACAACATCTTTTCTTAATGCGGTGGTCATTAAATTAGTAGCATTTAATTTGGTCCGTAAAATATTTCGCCTATATTCTTGTGCAATTTTCTCTGCAGCATTAGGAACCGTAACGGGTACCGCTATCTTCCCTTTTTGTCCAAAGCGAGATACCAAACTAATAAGCAAAAGCAACAACGAATCATGAGATAACCTATTTCCTTTTTCGTCAACTACAAATAATCTCTCACAGGTAGCATCTATCAAAACTCCAAAATCAGCTTTGTATATTTTAACTGTTCTACCAAGTTGCTCAAGCGACTGCTCAAATTCTCTAATGCTTATAGTCGATTTATCCTCGTCCAAGAAAGCGTTCAAAGAAATTACTTCACACTTCATTTTCCCTATTAGCTGAGGTAAAACCAAAGCAGAATTTCCAAAAGCATAATCTATAACGATTCTAAACTTCCTTTTTCTTATTTCGGTCTTGCTTATTTTTTTCAGCAAACCATCAGCGTAATATTCATAAGTAAGCGTTGGAAATGTTGTCTCCCCTATTTCATTAGGGAAAGAACGTCTGAAATCTTCGCGGTAATAACATCTTTCAATCTTTCGCTGCTTTTCCCTGGAAACATTGATTCCGTTTGAATCAAAAAAACTAATTTCCATTACCTGTGGGTCGAAGGGTGAAACTTGAATGTGAATCCCTCCCAAACAACGAGTAGCACGAATTGTAAACCGATTTATCGGAGTCGGAGCCATTCGTAAATCCTTACAATGAATACCTGCGGAATCAAGACCGGCAACTATCGCCCTTTTTATCATACGTGACGCACGATTTGAGTCTCTGCTTACCGCCACATTGGACCCCTTTTTTAGTGAGGTTCCATAAGCCATGGCAAGTCTCGCTGCCATATCAGGAGTAATGTCAATATTAATAATCCCCGAAACCCCGCTCCGGCCAAAAAGAGTTCGCGTTCCCTTAGACTCCCAAATAATACTCCGATTGATGGTTGCACCACCATCAATTACTTTAAAAGGATAAACTTTTACATCGTGATTAATTACTGCGCTATCCCCGACACGACAATCGTCACCCAAAACAACCCCTTGCTCAAGACGCGCTGACTTCCTGATATCACAGTTTTTTCCAACTACACAACTATATAAAGTAGAATTCGAGTCAATATAGGAATTATCTCCAATTATAGACCTATAAATTTTTGACTCTTCTCTAACTATAGTGTTATTTCCAATAACGGAATACTTAGCAATAACAGCACCCGACTCAATTTTTGCATCATGTCCAATTAGGGCCGGACCATTAATTTTAGCATTGGGGTTAATTGAGGCTCCATCACCAATCCATATATTGTTTTTCATCATAATTCCAGGCAATTCTACGTTCACTTTTCTATCCAGTATATCGCGATGAGCTTGGATATATTGGTCAATATTTCCTACATCACACCAATAACCCTCTGCGACAAAACCGTAAAGAGGAAAACCACCTTTTAAAAGGTAGGGGAAAAGTTCCTTACTAAAATCGAAAGGCTTATCTTCGGGAATATACTTAAATATTTCGGGCTCCAATACATAAATTCCGGTATTTATGGTATCGCTAAAAACCTCGCCCCATGAAGGTTTTTCTAAAAATCGCTCAATACGCCCTTCCTCATCCGTAATTACAATTCCAAATTCCAAGGGATTTTCCACTCTCTTAAGAGCTATTGTAACCATTGCTTTATTTTTTTTATGAAATTTAACAACCTCTGTAAGGTCAATATCAGTTAAAGCATCCCCGCTTATTACAACAAAAGTATCATTCAAATAGGTTTCAGCGTTCTTTACGCTCCCGGCAGTTCCAAGCGGAACTTCTTCTATTGAATAACTTAAATTTACGCCTAACTCTTCCCCTTCAGCAAAATAACTTTTGATAACTCGAGGCAAGTATTGAAGCGTCGCCACAATATCAGTAATTTTATGTCTTTTAAGATGTTCAATAATATATTCCATGATGGGTTTGTTTGCTATGTGGACCATGGGTTTTGGCTGATTGCTTGTAATTGGCCTAAGTCTTGTACCCTCTCCACCTGCCATAACTACTGCTTTCAAAAATCATCCCTCCTCATACCTCAATATAAAAAATGCTCTCCTCACATAATCTCCAAAGGAAACAAGACATAAAAAAAATCCGAGATAAAAAAGCCAAAGGCCAAAATTTATCCCGGCTATCAATAAAATTATTGATACCATTAAAATTGCAGTTGCAGTCTTACCCAAGTAAGTTACCGCGATTTCTTTGTTGCGTAAACGCATATACTGAGCTCCAATCATCGCAAATAAATCTCTCAAGATGACAACAATAACAATAAACAAGGATAATTGACTTTTTATCGCCAACATTACCAGGGCAGTCATAATAAGCAAACGATCAGCCAGAGGGTCCATAAGTCTCCCCATGTCAGTTACACAAGAGGAAGACCTCGCCACATAACCGTCAAGCCAATCAGTAATTGCTGCCACTCCAAATAGACATAATGCAACAACATTATACCCTAAATACATAGCATATATGAAAAAGGGGATTAAAACTAATCGAAAAATTGTTAAAACATTCGGAAGTCCCAAAAAATCACCACCACTGCTTAAACTTAAAATAAGTGAAAATTCCAACAGCAAAAAACATCATAATAAGTAAAACAATAAAATAACCGTACTCCCAGTAAAGTTCCGGCATATTTTCAAAATTCATACCGTAGATGCCGGTTATTAAAGTAAGGGACATAAAAATTGTAGCAACTATGGTCAACTTTTTCATTAATTCATTTAGTCTGTTAGAAATGGTACTTAAGTAAATATCCATAGCTGTACTTATTACATCCCTTGCCGTGTCAACAAAATCAATGATTCTTATTAGGTGATCAGTTATATCCTGAAAATAAATATAAGCACGCCTTTCAATAAAAAGCTCATGTCTTATTAAAGAGTTTATAACTTCTCTTTGAGGAGCAATTATTTTACGTATGTTTAAAAGTTGCCGTTTATATAAAAATAACTTTTTGGGATCTTCTTTTGTCGAAGCTTCAAATATCTTATCCTCAAGTTCGTCAACTTCATCACTTATCCTGTCAACTAAAAGAAAATCCCCGTCAACCATTCTATCAAGTATATCGTGTAAAACCCACTCAATTCCTCCGCCCATAAAATCGGGGGTCTTTTTGCAACGCACATAAACAGAATCAATACTTTTTACTTTTTTATCGTGAATTGTAACCAAAAAATTTTTGCCCAAGAAGACATCGACTTCAGCGGTTTCCATCCTATCCGTATCAGAAATATCTAAAAGATCACACCACACAATAAAAAGATATTCTTTATAATCGTCAATCTTCGGAAGATTAAATTTCGTTTTGGAGTCCTCAATGGCAAGGGGGTGAAAATTGAAACCTTCAACAAGTAGGCCAAAATCTTCTTTTGATGGTGCTTCAAAATCAACCCAAATAAAAAAATCATCTTTACCTAAAAACTTTTTTAACTGTTCCGGAAGGATATCTTCCTTCATTCCCTCTGCCGAAGTATAAACCAATGTTCTTCTCATGGTGTTCCCCCAAATACTTCAATTCTATAAAAAAACAAAAAAATCCTGCTAACAACCAAAAATTTAGCCTTAAATCTTAAATAATAGTTGAACAGAATATCCCAATATTAAAGAAAGTATAATTATAGAACTAAGATAAATAATCGCTACCTTTTTCCCAAGCTCCCGAGCCAATACGAAGAAAGTGGATAGATTTGTCGCGGGGCCAACTATCAGAAACACGATGGCACCACTTAAGGTCAAACCCTTTGAAACTAAGGCGGCAACAAAAGGAATGCTTCCGGTGGAACAAATATACATGGGGGCTCCGATAAGAGCCATAAGAACCAACGGCAAAAACCCTGCACCAAAGTATTGCCCGATTATTCCCTTAGGTACAAGAGCAGCAATTACACCCGCTCCGAATAATCCAAGAAGTATCCAAGGCAAAGTGTCTCTACCCATTTCCAAAAAACCATATCTGAAAATCTCTTTGATTTTCTCCTTAACTCCAAAATAGTGTTCATGCTCACAAGTGATGCCACAATGAGAACATTTTATTTCTTTCTTAACAATTACCTCTTGGGAACCCATAAGAAGATTCGTAAATAAACCCGTAAAAATCGCAATAAAAAAACCGGCAATGAGCATAATAAGCACAAATTCCAGTCCGAAAAAAGCATACAGCAAAAATAAAGTGGTTACCGAGGTTATAGGTGCTGCAATTAAAAAAGAAAGAGTGGCTCCCAAGCTTGCCCCACGTCTTCTTAATCCCATCGCGGCAGGAATAACTCCGCAAGAACATAGAGGCAAAGGAATACCAATTAACGTCGCATAAATAAGGGACTTAAAACCGCCACCGACATGTTTTTCCAGAAACCCCGCCGGTATCGTAACCTTGAGAATCCCCGCAAATAAATAACCCGGCAACAACCAAGGCAAAGCCATTAAGATAAAATTCCACGTGTTTTTTAATATCTCAACTAAAATCATAACCTTATTTTACTGTAATCCGTTAAGCTGAAAAAGAGAAGTGAGTAGATCAAATCAATAATATAATTATTTTAAATTCTAAAAAATATAAAATACCCTAAAAATAAAGTGTTTTGACTTATTAAAGATTTTAAAAAAGTTAAGAAATGATCGGCCGCCCAACTCAGAAATTTTGGTTCGCTCTGCAGGCATGCCGGCCTGGTAAACCAATGGCTTAGAATTCTAAATTCTTAACCATCCATCGGTTTGGCAAAATATAAAGTTGTAACAATAAGTGTCTTTCTCAAGCATTAATTTTTTTCCGTCAACTACATCAATTACCTCTTTAATCCCACCTTGTAGTAACTCATAAATATTCACAACATACTCACTTTTTACACACCCATCGTCCCCTATCAATAAACAAACGGTAAACTTTTCCCCATTTCTTAAAATATCAAAAGTCTGTTTTTTGCCAATACCATATTGTTCTGCAGTTATAATATCAAAATCTGCAAACTCTTTCGGTTCAACTAAGTAACCCTTATACTCAAAATTTTTTATCACTTTATCTCATCTCCATAAAATCTGAAATATCTTAGTTTCTCTTTATTTTTGTATCGGCATAATTGCCAAAATTTATAAGTAAAATATTTATGAATTTTAGTTTAGAAATATAAAATGGAATATCTTACTCCTATTGAGAAAAAAATCAGGCTAAAAGATATAAAAATTAGTTGGGGCAGCTGGACTATCTTCGAACTTTTAAGCGAACACATTTCAAAAATCCGGTAGATGAGAAAGTGTTGGATTTGTTGCTTGAAGTGGCATAACATTTAAATTAATATGACCAAAATCACTGCACAATTTTGGGTCAGGTTGATTAAGCGGTTACCTTATTATTTATCGAACGCTTACTTTAAGTTCCTTACCGATAGCCCGAACAAACTTTTCCAATGTTGAAAGACGGATATCCTCTGCATGATTTTCAATTCTTGAAATTGCAGATTTTTTAGTATGTAGTCTTTTAGCTATATCTTCTTGAGTCAGTCCAGCTTTTTCTCTTGCCTGTTTTAACATAACTCCAATTTTAAATTCCCTATATCCGGAATCATAGTTTTCCACAAATTCTAAATCTCTCTTTTTTCTTTTGTTAATATATTTCTTTAGATCACTCATTTGCTTTTCCTCCTTCTTAGATATTCACATTTTCTTTGTTCTGCAAGCACAATTTCCTGTTTTGGAGTTTTTTGCGTCTTTTTCTGAAATCCATTTGTAAGTACAACATAATGTTTATTATATAAAAATCCTAATAACCTAAAAATATCTCTACCCGTTTGAACACGAATTTCAATAATTTCATCCGTATTAACAAGGTGCTTCATATAAGCACTTGGAATACTGCCCAATTCTTCAATGAGATTGAGTACCCAAGTAACTTTTTGAGCCTGTTTACCGGACAAAGTATCTAAAAAATCTTCAACAGGAGATTTTCCTGCTCCTGTCTTGTAGAAGATAATCTCTTTCACAAATGTAAGTTAACATATTTGTTAACTTACTGCAAGGTTAATTTTTAAGATAACGCTGCAAATGGAGCACAATGGATGCACAATTTCCTTTTTAATGGTGAATATAAAACCTCTTCCAGCTTAGCAGATTATTAAAAACTCGAATCCTATGTGGGTTAGATGATTGAGATGTGCTCTAAACAGGAGTTTTTCTTCAAAAAGCACTGGTCGGGGCGACTGGATTCGAACCAGCGACCACCAGACCCCCAGCCTGGTGCGCTACCAAACTGCGCCACGCCCCGATATTAATAAACTACGAAGATACTAAATTGCAGCAAATATTATAACATTTATAGACCTTGCAACAAGATTGAATTAGTACCCAAACGCCTTTAATTCATCCTTTGCCCCACGCAGCATCAAATCTGAAACACAATCTCGCGGGTCCTTTCCTTCGTACAAAACCTGATAAACAGCCTTTGTTATGGGCATCTCGACATCCCGTTTTTTGGCTAAATCGTAAACCGCTTTAGTGGTTTTTACGCCCTCGGCAACCATCCGCGTTTGCCCTGCAACCTCTTCTATGGTCATCCCTTTTGCAATCTTTTCACCGGTGTTTCTGTTCCTGCTGTAATGACTGGTACAAGTAGCTATTAAATCGCCCATCCCCGAGAGACCGGCAAAAGTTAACGGTTGAGCACCCATGCTTAGACCTAAACGCGTCATTTCTGCCAATCCGCGAGTCATCAACGCGGCTCTGGTATTGTCGCCGTAACCCAATCCATCGGACATCCCTGTTGCCAGTGCGATTATATTCTTGGTCGCTCCACCAAGCTCGACTCCGACAATATCCGGATTGGTATATACCCTAAAGTAAGGAGTCATAAAAACATCTTGTAATTTTAAGGCTACTTCCTTGTTATGAGCCGAGACCACCGTGGTGCTTGGTATATTGCGACTCACTTCCTCTGCATGATTGGGCCCCGAAATCACCGCAATCTTTTCATAAAATTTACTTGGCAACTCACTTGCGATAACTTCAGACATTCTCATATGAGTATCTATTTCAATCCCTTTGGTCAAACTAACAATAATCGAAGAGACATCCATACAATTCCTCAATCGCCTTACAACGTCTCTCGTCCCATGGGACGGAACAACCAACACCACAACTTCAGCATCTTTCAAAACTCCAGCAGTATCAGACGAAACTTCAATGTTTTCGGGGAAAGACACGCCTTTAAGATAACGTGGATTATGATGGACAGACCGAGCTTCTGCGGCAAATTTCTCATCTCTTGCCCACAGCGAAACCGAAAAACCTTTTTTGGCTAATAAAACCGCAATAGCGGTCCCCCAGCTTCCGGCACCTATAACTGCAATTTTTCTATCCGCTAACTGCGGCAAATCAACTTCCTTCGCCAATCTTTGACTCATCTCCCTTTAAAAGTCGTTTTATATTTGACCTGTGTTTATAAATTGCCACCACAGTAACAATCAAACTAAATATTATATAAGGATAATTTCCCGGATAAAAAGATACCATAAAAAACGGCAGCATGACGGCTATTGTAACCGAACCAAGTGAAACATATTTTGTTAAGATTAAAATAACAAGCCAAATTAAAAATAAAATAATGGTTGTCTTTGGAGCAAGGACCAGTAAAACACCTGTGCTGGTAGCTATGCCTTTGCCACCGGAAAACTTTAAAAATACAGGCCAATTATGACCGGCAATAACGGCAAAACCAGCCAAAATAACAATTATGGAATCAACTAAAGAGGAATGAGAAAAAGCTGTGTTTTGCGAAAGGCAAAAACTGAAAATTGTCGGCGCACCCCTAAAGAAGAAATTTGCCAGGCCAACCGCAAAAACCCCTTTAAGAACATCACCCAAAAACACCAAAATACCCGGAAGCACACCCAAAACCCTAAAAGCATTCGTTGCGCCAAGATTCCCGCTCCCTTGTTGCCTGATATCTATTCCGTAAAAACATTTTCCAATCAATAAGGCAAAGGAAATCGATCCCAATAAATAGCTTATAATAATGATTAAAATCGCTTTAATTAATATTGAGATTGCCACGTTGCTACCGCTCCTCCTAATGACGTTTTCATCTATGCCGATCTATTAACACATACGCTTTTTTACCATATCTCCACGTCATCATATTTCTATGTTTCACCAGAGATTGCCACGCCTCACAAAACAAGGCTCACAATGACGGGAAAGAATACTCTCCGCTCAATCAGTCGATAGTCGGGAGTCGGTAGTTTTTTACTAATTTGCTATTAATTAGTTGATTTTTTCTCTACCTTCTCAACCTTCTATCAGCCATACGCCATCTGCTATACGCCATACGCTATCAGCTATCTGCCCCGCCAGAGGCGGACAGGCGGGGAGGTGGGCAAGCATCAGCTTTTCTTTCTAAACCGCAATCTTATCGGAACACCTTCAAAACCAAAAGCATTACGAATCTCACCCGTTAAATACCTTACATAATAGATATTAATCAACTTTGGTTCATTGACAAAAAATAAAAAGCTGGGAGGACCCGTTTTTACTTGAGTTACATAAGATAAATTAAGCTTCTTGGTACCTTTAGATACTGTATGTCCTTTAACTTTTATTTCCTGGACAAGCTTGTTGATTTTAGAAGTTGCAATTTGCTTAAAATATTCTTCGGTAATTTTGTCTATTATTGGATATATCTTATTTATTCCTTTGTTCTTGAGAGCTGAGATTTTAAGAACCGGAGCATAGCTTATAAATCTTAATTTTCTCTCCAAATTAAAATGAAGATCATCAACCTTTTCAATATCCACTAAATCCCACTTATTCAACAAAACTATAGTGGCGCATCCTCGACTTTTAGCAAAGTCTGCGATTTTTTGGTCTTGTTCCGTTATTCCAAGCGACGCATCCAACACAAGGAGAACTATATCCGCTCTATCAATAGCCCTTAAAGCACGCACCATCCCGTAATATTCCACACCTTCAATTTTTTTCCGTTGTCTGAGACCCGCAGTGTCTATAAATTGATAGCATTTCCCATTTTTCTCAACCACTGTATCAACAGCATCCCTGGTAGTTCCGGGAATATTGCTTACTATTGCTCTTACCTCTCCAAGCAATCTGTTTAAAATAGATGATTTGCCGGCATTCGGCTTTCCCACAATAGCGATGCTTACTACATTCTTCTCTTCTTCTTCAGTTTTCTCGACCGGCAACGCCTTTGCTACTTCATCTAACAAATCCCCAATTCCCAGACCATGAGTTGCAGAAATTGCGTATGGCTCACCAATGCCCAATGCGTAAAAAGGGAATTTGTTTGACTCTTTACTAACATCGTCTACTTTGTTTACTACAAGAAATACAGGTTTCTTCTGTTGACGTAAAATTTGGGCAATTTCTTTATCATCGGGAAGAAGACCGCTTTTGCCATCGACAACAAAGATTATTGCATCTGCTTCTTCAACAGCAAGAAGCGCTTGATTGCGTATAGGGGCGGCAAGTTCTTCTTTTTCGCCAAACATAAAACCACCGGTATCTACAAGGGTAAAAGTTCTCCCCGCCCAGTCTGTCTTTACATAATTACGATCCCTTGTAACCCCCTCTAATTCATCGACTATTGCGTGTCGACCGGAGATTATTCGATTCACCAGAGTAGATTTTCCAACATTAGGTCGACCTACGATAGCAACTAACGACAAGAATCATCACCCCTGTTTCCCAATTTAATCAAATCCTTTATAAACCCTTTGCCGTCGCTTGGAACCACAGACACAGAAACTTTTAATCTTTCCTTCAGTTCTTCAACGGTTAAATCATCCAAAAACACTTTATCTTCATTTAAAACTATGTCAGGCAAAATAATAGGGCCGTCAATGCTTTCATTATTTATTAATTCTAAAATATCAGAACCTGTAATTAACCCCGTTACTGAAACTTTTCCGCCAAAAAATCTGTTGGGCACCTTCTTTACCTTCAAAAAAACACCGAATTGCTCAAGCTTGGCAACAACATTTTTTAAAATTGGTTCCGCCATTTCGCCGGTAAGCACCGTCCCGATTATAGGCCTAAAATCATCGGCATGTTTATTAAGCGCCTCCTCAAATTCGTTTAAAAACAAGCGCGCCAAGCCGACACCGTTCTCAATTTGAGGGAAATCTTGATAATGTTCCATATTCGGTAAGGGCACCTTGGCCAACAAATAAAATTCATCTGCCAAAAAAACCCAGGAAGAACCCTTCTCTTTTAAAAATTTTTCCTGAAGTCTTTTTACTTCTTCGATTAAATTTGCAGCCTCACAGGATGCAAATGAACGAAGAGGATAGAGCCCTTCTCTGTGCATTGTAAGACCCACGGGAACAATTCCTACAGATTCAATTCCATTATAATTGCGCGAAAGCTCAGAAAGTGTGCTCATTAAAACGTCGCCATCGTTTATTCCGGGGCAAAGAACAATTTGTATATGAACACGTATCTCTGCGTCTAAAAGACGTTTAAGATATTTAAGGGCTTTATCATCCCCTTTTGTCCTCATTAGCTTTGAACGAATCATTGGATTGGTTGAATGAAGAGAAATATAAAGCGGACTTAAACGCTGCTCTATTATTCTTTCCAAATCAGACTCCTCTAAATTCGTCAAAGTGATAAAGTTCCCATACAAAAAAGAAAGCCGGTAATCATCGTCTTTGATTAACAAACTTTTTCTAACACCGATAGGAAGTTGATCTATAAAACAAAAAACGCACTTATTTTTACAGCATTTTACCTTATTAAAAATGGATGATGAAAATTTTAGGCCAAGGGATTCTCCCGGCATTTTTTTTATTTCGTAGCAAACATCCTGCCCATCTCGCAAAATATTTAGTTTAAACTCCGGTTCATCGGAATAAATTTGAAAATCTATGATGTCCCTTAAAGAGGTATCGTCTATCTTTTTTAAAACATCTCCGGCCCGAATCTCTGCCAAATCAGCCACGCTATTGTTTTTAACTTCTACAATTTTTGCATTCACTCATAAACACCCTAACTTTATTTGTAAATCTGATATGATTTCCGCCTATCGGCAGATGCATGAATATAATGTATGATACTTATTTCAATTTTGAGATGCTCTTCACTACTTCATCAATAATCCAATCGGGGGTAGATGCCCCCGCTGCAACTCCGACAAAGCCTATATTGTCAAACCATTTTTCATTTATCTCTGAAGCAATCTCAATATGATATGTTTTTGGATTAACATCCCGGCATATTTGAGCCAATCTGGAGGTATTCGCGCTATTTTTACCGCCAATAACCAACATTACATCTGCCTTCTTTGCCAAGTTATTTGCGGAGATTTGTCTTTTTACGGTAGCGTCACAAATTGTGTTAAATACTTTAATTTCCTCTGCTTTTGGGATTAATTCATTTACAACTTTTTTTAAATTCTCAACCGGCTGGGTTGTTTGAACTACAACTCCCACTTTATCAAAGTTGGGAAGTTTCTTAATGTCTTCGATATCTTCAGCCACCACCGCATTCCCACCGGCATAGGCAAGAATCCCGATTACTTCCGGATGATTCCTCTCACCAACAATTATAAGATTATAACCTTCTTCTACAAGTTTTCCCGCGCAATGTTGAGCTTTTTTAACAAAAGGACATGTGGCATCGACAACCTCTATTCCTTTCCTTTTTGCCTTAATCTTAATTTTGGGATCAATCCCGTGAGAACGAATAATTATTGTTCCATTGTCCATTAAATTCAAATTGTCTACGAAGCCAATTCCTTTATTTTTTAACCAATCAACAACCTGAGGATTATGAATTATGGGTCCCAAAGTACAAATTGGTCCCGGTCGCTTTCCTATTGTCTCTTGAGCAAGCTTTAGCGCTCTTTCGACACCATAGCAATATCCGGCGTGTTCAGCAACTTCTATTTTCATCTTCTACATCTCTCCTAAAATTAATGAAATATCTTTACCAACTTTTTCCATAAGCTTTTCCTTATTATTAATTGAGGGTAACGGCTTACCAATTTTGACTTTAATTTTTGGAAACTGCGGTATTGAACTACCCTCAGAGAAAATTTTTTCAGTTCCCTTTATCCCTATCGGAACTACCAACGCCCCACTTTTAATGGCAATGAAAGCGGCCCCTTTTCGAAGAGGCCCCAGTTTTCCATCCGCCAATCGATACCTTTTCCCCTCGGGAAAAAGAGCTAAGGCTTCACCTTTTGACAAAACTCTTAAAGAGTTTTTTAAAGTTTGCCTATCATATTTTCCTCTCCGAACAGGGAAGGTACCTAATTTTTTAATTATAGGCCCCAAAATCCGACCCTCAAATAGTTCCTCTTTGGCCATAAAATGAACTTGCCTTGGAAACACCGCAATGCCTAAGACAATGGGGTCAAAATAGCTGGTATGGTTTGCAACTAAAACAACCGACCCGTATTTTGGAATATTTTCCTTTCCCGAAACAGAAAATCTATAAAACACCTTAAACAAAACCCCAAGGAACCGGACAAGGAAAGAATAAAAGTGATTTGTCTTTTTATTCATCAATCTTCTTATCCTCTATAATTTTAAGAATTTCTTCAACTACCTCTTCGATACTTTTTTGAGTAGTGTCGATAACGTGAGCATCGGAGGCTTTGAGCAATGGACTGTTTTTTCTGGTGCTATCTTTGGTATCACGAGAAATTATCTCCCTTTCCAACGAAGAAATACTAACTTCATGGCCCTTGTTTTTTAACTCAAGACATCTTCGCCTTGCACGTTCCTTTCCCGAAGCATTCAAAAAAATCTTAACTTTTGCGTCGGAAAAAACACAGGTGCCAATGTCCCGTCCTTCAACAACGACATCTTTGCCAACAGCCAATTTCCGCTGAGTTTCAACCAATGCTTTTCTCACACCGGGCACTTTAGCCACAAGCGAAACATAATTGCTGACTTTAGGCAAACGGATTTCCTCTGTTACGTTAATACCGTCCAAATACGTTCTTACTTTTAACTTTCCGTCTTCACAATTTTCTTTAAAAGAAATCCGGACATTTCTTGCCAATACCGAAAGAGCAGCTTCATTGGAAAAATCAACCTTGTTCTGAATCGCCTGCCACGTTACCGTCCTATACATTGCTCCTGTATCCAAATATTCATATCCAAGTCTTTTGGCTATTTCCTTAGAAACGGTACTTTTACCTGAAGCAGCCGGCCCATCAATAGCTATTATCAAACGACTGCCTCCTTTGTCAAAGAACTTAAAATATCCCTAAATCCCGGAAAAGAGATATCTATACACTCTGAATCCTCTATTATCGTAGTCCCTTCAGCAAATAAACCCGCTACCGCGAGAGCCATTGCCATTCTGTGATCTCCAAAAGAAGAGCAGACACAGCCTTTTAATTTATTTGGTCCGTGAACCGCAAATCCATCCTCAAACTCCTCGATGTCTGCTCCCATTTTTTTAAGTTCAGAACATATTGCCTTTATGCGATCAGTTTCTTTAAATCTTAATTCCTTTGCATCTTTAACCAAGGTTGTTCCTTCCGCTTGAGTTGCGGCAACTGCAAAAATCGGGAGTTCATCCACAATTTTCGGTATTATGTCGCCGCCAATTGTTACTCCTTTTAAAATGCTTGATTTTACACAAATTTCCGCCGACGGCTCTCCACACAAAACCTTCTCATTAAATAATTTTACGCGGGCACCCATGTCTAATAAAATATTCAAAAGACCCATTCTTGTTGGATTTACGCCAACATTTTCAATGGTTATCTCCGAATCACCCGCCAAGAGAGCCGCGACAAGAAGAAAGGATGCAGACGAAAAATCGCCGGGTATTCTTACCTCCGCTCCCTTAAGTTTACTGCCACCTTGAATACAAATTTCGTTATTTTTAACCTCAATATCCGCTCCTAAAAATTTTAACATTCGCTCCGTATGATCTCTCGATTTTGCTTTTTCTTTAATACAGGTTTTACCGTCAGCTAAAAGACCCGCTAAAAGAATACAGCTCTTAACTTGAGCGCTTGGAATAGGTGTTTCATAGGAAATTCCCTTTAAGGGTCTTCCCATGATTGCAATTGGAGCTCTCGTGCCTTTTCCTCTAGCCCATATATCTGCCCCCATTAACCGCAAGGGTTCTATAATTCTTTTCATAGGTCTTTTCCTTAAAGAATCATCGCCGGATAATACCGAGAAAAAATTCTGCCCGGCCAATACACCCGAAAGAATTCGCATGGTAGTTCCCGAATTTTCAACGTTTAAAACATCGCAAGCTTCTTTAAAACCCTTTAAGCCAACTCCTTTAATCATTAGTTCAATTGGATTTAACCTTTTAATTTCTACCCCTAAAGAAGAAAGGCAATTTAAAGTGCTTAAACAGTCAGCAGAAGGCAAAAATCCGGTGACGCGTGTTTTTCCTTCCGCCATAGCTCCTAACATTAAAGAACGGTGCGATATTGATTTATCTCCCGGTACCTTAACGCTTCCATTGAGCCCGGAGGTTTTGTTAATTTTTAATTTCATTCAAATTTTCTCCATCGAAAAATTTTTTGCTCATCTCTCTTCCCTTTCATAGACACTTCTAATTCTTACCTTATAACCTTTTTCCTCAAGAACCATTGATGCTCTTTCTGCAGCTTGAGCATCAGTTATTATTAATTTAATCAAACCGGATGTCTCGGACAAATGAACCAACTCAATGTCTTCTATGTTTACTCCGATATTTCCAATTGCAATCGTAATATCACTGATAATCCCGGGTTCATCTGCAACCAGGACCGAAAGCTCTCTAAATTGAGAAATATCTTTATGCAAAATCGACGGGAGATTTTTCCTTACGATTTTAGCTTCTTCAAGCTTTGCCCTCAGGCCATCTCCATCTCTTTCTTTAATTAATTTAGCCAACTCTCCAAGTTCATCTTGAAACTCTTGGATTTCTTTTAAAACAAACTTGCTGTTTTCAAAAAAAATATCGAGCCAAATCGAGGGATTACCAACAGCAATTCGAGTCATATCTCGAAATCCGCCGGCTGCAAGCAATAACAGATTTTCATCTTTGTCTGTGTGTTTGTGAGCCAAATTAACCAACGCAGCGGAAAGCAAATGCGGTAGATGACTTATTGCCGCAACCAATTCATCATGTTTATCCGGGTCAATAGCTATTACGTTTGCTCCAACGGCTGCAAGCAGTGAGTGTAAGCGCTTAAATACTCTTATATCGGCCTTCGATGTAGGAGTTAAAATATAATGCGCATTCACAAAGAGACCTGCACTTGCCGAAGAAACTCCTTCACGTTCAGAACCGGCCATGGGATGCCCTCCGATAAAACAAACACTCGAGGGCAAAAAGTTTTCCAGCTCATGAACTATACCGGACTTAGTACTTCCAACATCGGTCACAATGCAACCATCTTTTAAATGCGGAGAAATTCTTTTAACCGTTTCAACAATTGCACCCACCGGCGTAGCAACAAAAACCAGGTCAGCGTCCTTTATTCCATCTTCTGCGGATAAAGTCCCTTCGTCAATAGCCCCCAATTTTTTTGCTTTATCTATCGTATCTTGTCGCCTGGCAATACCTATAACCTTTGGAGGGTTGGGCAGATTTTTTATTGCCAATCCCAGCGAACCCCCGATTAGTCCCACTCCTATTATTGAAACTTGCTTAAAATCACTCAAATTAATCAACCTTCATCTTTTTCCCAAAAGTATTTACCAGAGAACTTATTTTTTTCATTATTTCGGCAAAAGACGCGGGCGTTAAAGATTGAGAACCATCGCATAAAGCCTCTTCCGGATTTCGATGTACTTCAATCATAAGACCGTTGGCCCCGGCCGCAATAGCGGCCAAACTCAACGGCTCAACCAAATCAATTCTGCCCGTGGCATGGCTGGGATCCACAATTATCGGAAGATGGCTCAAGCTTTTTATTAAAGGTATGGCGCTTATGTCAAGCGTATTTCTGGTATATGTTTCAAACGTCCTTATGCCTCTTTCGCATAAAATTATGTTTTTATTTCCGGCTTTAGCCACATATTCTGCTGCCATTAAAAATTCCTCAATCGTGCTGCTAAAACCCCTCTTCAACAAGACCGGCTTATGCTGTTTCCCCACCTCTGTAAGTAACTGAAAATTTTGCATATTTCTCGCGCCAACCTGTAATACGTCAGCATATTTAGCAACCAACGCCACATCTCTTGTGTCCATAACTTCTGTTGCAATTGGGAGACCCGTAACATCACGAGCTTTCGCTAAAATTTTAAGCCCTTCCTCGCCTAAACCCTGAAAACTATAAGGCGAAGATCTGGGTTTAAATGCCCCACCTCTTAACATAGTAGCTCCTGCATCTTTTACTGCCTCGGCGGTTGCTAAAACTTGCTCTTCCGATTCCACCGAACAAGGTCCGGCAATAACAACAAAATAATCCCCACCAATTAAACTATCTCCTATTTTAATTATTGTATCTTCCGGTTTAAACTCACGACTTACTAATTTATATGGCTTAAGCACCGGCATTACTTTTTCAACACCGGGAAACACTTCCAGCGGGACGACGGCAACTACGTCCTCTTCTCCTATTACACCAATAATTGTCCTATACTTTCCCTCGGAGACATGCGTATCCACACCCACTTCTTTAAGCTTGTCTATTACATGCTCAATTTCTTTTTGGCTTGCGCCTTCTTTCATTACAACAATCATTTTTTACACCCCGCTATTAGTCGTTAGTTGTTAGCCGTGTCAAATTAAGAACAATAAGTAAAAAATTAAAACGAAAAGCTTTTAAAGCATTATTCATTTTACATTAAAGTTTTTCATCTTTCATTCTTTACTCTCTATTTCCAACTTTACAATTTACACTTTGCAATTCCTTTACGTTTTCTGCTCCATCAGTCCCGCCAGAGGCGGACAGGCGGTAGTTTGTTAGTCCCACCAGAGGCAGACAGACGCAGTGACGCCCAGAGTTATCTTTTCTTAATCCTAATTTTTATTCACCCTTGGGCTGACCCCCGTTTTTTAGG
>DFBH01000013.1 GCA_002366545.1 Candidatus Oleimmundimicrobium americanum
TTCCTGAATGAAAGGCAGAATTTTTACTATTTTAATAGCACTTGCCACTTTAGTTTTAGCTGGCGGCGCAAGAGTACGAGTTTAGTTTTAATATGTTTTGATGTTGGCTTATTATTTTATTTAGAGGCCGTTGAATATGGAGACAACTCCAAAAAATTTTAAGATTTATTCAATAATGTTGTTTGTTTGGGCCGTGGCCCTGCTTTCATATCTGCTTTTAACAACATCAGGTTTATCCTGGAAGCACATTTTATTTTTTGGGGTTTTAGTTTGGCTCGCTGAATCTTTGGGGATTGACCTTCCCAAGGTTGGCGCGGTATCGGTTAGTTTTGCCATCTTGTTTGCGGTCATCCTTCTCTTCAACCCGGCAATGGCAGTTTTGGTTTCCCTTTTTACAGCCGTTGTTTGGCGGGATATTAAGCAAAGGACTTCAATCTACAGATGGATTGTCAATGGGAGCATAGCAGTGCTCGATGCGGGCATTGCAAGCTTGGTTTATTACTATTCCGGCGGATTTTCATTGCTTGCCCGAAATGGGCTTAGTTATTCTGATTTTCCCTCCGTTCTTATTCCGCTGGTTTTGTGTGCCGCGACGTATTTCTTAATCAATACAGCACTTGTTGCAATTGCCATTTCGTTTCTTGAAGATATCTCACCAGTAAATATTTGGTTTTTTGATATGAAATGGCTTATCCCAAATTACTTTGCTCTCGCTCCGTTGGGAGTCATTTTTGCCCAGGTTTATATAATAACGGGAATACCGGGTATCATCTTAATAGTTATGCCTCTCCTGGTCGCTCGCGAGGCTTTTAAAGTTTATATGAGGTTGAGGGGCGCTTATGCTGATACGGTAAAATCGCTTATAACCGCAATTGAGGCAAAGGATTCTTATACGAGGGGGCACTCGGAACGGGTGGCAAAATATTCGGAGATGATTGCCCGTCAATTAAAGCTTTCCGAGGGGAAAATTGAAATGTTTAAATACGCGGCCCTTCTTCATGATGTGGGCAAAATTGGGGTGGCAAAGAGAATCTTATGTAAGCCCTGTCAACTTTCTCAAGATGAATATAAAAAGGTTCAAGAACACCCTGATTTGGGAGCTTTTATATTGAAAGACGTGAGGTTTTTAAAAGAAGTTATGCCCGCGGTTCAGCATCATCATGAATACTTTAATGGCGCAGGCTATGGGGATGATGTGAATAATCTAAAAGGAAAATCCATACCGTTGGTTGCCAGGATTGTAACGGTGGCGGATGCCTTCGATGCCATGACTTCAGTGCGTCCGTATAGAGACGCAATGACGTCTCTTGACGCGGCAAAAGAACTGCGTGCCTGCATTGACGTTCAATTTGATCCCGATGTGGTTGACGCTTTAATCTCTGCGCTTGATATGGAAGAAAAATTAAAACCCGATTTTAAGGAAGAAGAGAATACATCATCGACGGAAGGACAGTTAACAATTGCCGAACACGAAAATTAAGTTAAAAATTACAATAGCCCAGACGATAATAGCGATGGCAGGACTCGCGGTTATTATTTATTATCTTAGAGGTTTGCCTTTTGAGGTGGAAGATTTTGTTACCATATTCTTTTTTTCAGTTTGTTTTTGTTTGGCCGAGTTTTTTGATATTTCTTTGCCTCAAGGGGGGACTCATTCAGTTAGTTCCGCAATTATAATTGCAGCCGTTCTGCTTTTTCCTCTCCCTGTTGTTGTTAGCATAGCAATGTTGGGAACTTTAACGGCAGCGCTCATAAGCAAAAAGGGTTTGGGGATTGTTCTGGCGTCTTCCGGAGAAAATATCATCTCGGCGACTCTTTCGGCACTTGTTTTTTATCTTCTGGGAGGTAAGGTTCATGACGTTTCTTTGTTTAAAGATATAATTCCTCTTTTTGGTTTGGCGGTAACTTTTTTAATTGCTGATATTTCGTTTGAGCAAGTATTTCTTTACTTAAAGAAACCGATGCCGTTTATTGGCGCTTCAATTGGTGTAATGCAATTATTGGGCCCTATGTACGTTGCTTTGGCTTCCACCGGCATTCTTATGGCTTTAATGTATGATAGCATGAAGATATGGAGCATAGTTCTATTCTTCCTGCCCCTTTTGGTTACTCGTCACTCGTTTAAACTTTTTTTAGATATAAGGGAAACCTATAACAATACAATGAAAGCTTTGGCAACAGCCATCGAGACTCAAAGTTCTAAAAGACCGGGTTATACTGAAAAAGTGGCTGATCTTTCTGTTGATGTAGCAAGATTAATGGGGATTCGTGGTAAAGACCTTGAAATTATCAACAACGCAGCTCTTCTTCATGACATCGGAAAGATTGGGGTTGACGAGGAGTCGTTGGACTCGCTTCTGGATACAGCGACGGGAGAAAACGAAGGCGAGGTGCTGCATGCCAGCATAGGCGGGGATATTCTTGAGCAAGTCGATTATCTAAAAGATTGTTCGGACATTGTAAGAAAGCACCATGTGTCTTATAAAAGCGAAGATAAGAGGTCAAGGGCTTCGGAGCTCATTCCTCTGGGAGCGCGCATCATAAATGTTGCAGATCATTATTATGAGCTAACTTATTTGCGAGAGCCCGAAGAGAGATTATCGTCTCGTGAGGCGGTAGCCAGAATTAAGTCGGAGCGGGGGTTGCTTTTTGATCCGAAAGTGGTTCGAGCTTTGATGAACGCGCTGCGTTTTCGCGGGTCTTTACTGATGATGATTAATAGTGGCGCCTGATTTAGTTAGGAATCCCGCCAGCAGTTTAGAGGAACTATCAGCCTTTGGTTGAAGGCGGGCAAGCGGGAGTAGGGTGTTAACTCAAATTAAGAATTAAAATATAAAAATGTAGAACTAGATAGAAAAATTTAAAACGAAAAGTCTTAAAACCATTCTTAATTTTAAAGTATCGTTTTTATTTTTTCACCCTCCATTTTTCATTTCTTCTATGTTCTCCGCTCTCTATTCATTTTGTCTTACTGGAGGCTGGTAGCTGACGACTGAATACTGAATGTTCTTTACCCTTTCCTCATTACCCCTTAAAATAAGTTTATGCTTTTAGAATCCTTGATTTTATCTATTTTTATCGGTTGGCTAAGGGGAGGAAGCTTGCGGAGACTTGCAAGTTTTGATTTAAAGTTCCCCTTATTATTCATAGTAGCCTTTGTTCTTCAGTTTTCTCTCTCTCAACTGGCTGCAACTTTTAATTTTAGCAAGGATTTTGCTTTTTACATCTTAATTCTCACCTATGTTTTGCTCTTAATCGGTGTTTTGCTAAACGGGAAAAACAGATATGTTTTGGTTATGGGATTGGGCATTTTTTTGAATTTTTTGGTCATAGTTTTAAATGGCGGAATGCCTGTATCTTTGAAAGCAATTGAAAGATTTGGTTCACCTGAAGTGGCATTAAGAATAGAGCAGTTATCTGATTTTATCCACGTTCCAATGGGCGGAGAAACGGTTATTGGTTTTTTGGCCGACGTTATACCCGCACCCGCGTTATTTCCTTTCGGGATGAGTCTTGTCAGCATCGGCGATATCTTACTTTCTTTGGGAGTTTTTTTATTTGTCCAGAAACAGATGGTTTATGTGGGGAAAAGAAGATTAAAGAAGAAGAGAGTTAAATAGATGTGGGCTAAGAGCATTGATTAATGGTTTCCATCTCTTGTCGCCTTGGATTTTTTCGATTAGAATAAAGCTTTTAAAAGCGTAAAATTTAATTAAGTAAATTTTGATTGGGGGAAAGAGTGTGAAGGATGTTGATTTTTTGAACAAGCAGATAAAAATAGATGATACGACACTTCGCGATGGCGAACAGACTGCCGGCGTTGTTTTTTCAAATCACGAGAAAATTAGAATTGCCCGGCTTTTGGATGAAGTTGGTGTTGACCAAATAGAGGTCGGTGTTCCCGCAATGGGTGGGGATGAGAAGGCAGCCATCAAAAAGATAGCTAATCTGGGCTTAAAAGCGAGTATTCTTGCATGGAACAGGACGGTTATCGAGGATATTAAACATTCGCTTGATTGTGGTGTTCAGGCGGTGGCGCTTTCCATCTCTGCTTCTGATATCCATATGGAGTATAAGCTTTGTAAAGATAGAAATTGGGTTCTTGAAAGTGTTAAAAAGTCTGTTGATTTTGCAAAAAGCAATGGCCTTTATGTCTCAGTTAATGCTGAGGATGCTTCCCGTGCGAACTTTGATTTTTTGGTTGAGTTTGCGAAAGCGGCCAAAGAAAATGGGGCCGACAGATTGAGATATTGTGATACCTTGGGGGTTATGGAGCCATTTGGGATTTATGATGTCATAAAGAATTTAAAAGAAGCGGTGGATATCGAAATTGAAATGCACACTCACAACGATTTCGGTATGGCAACCGCGAATGCGTTAGCTGGAATTAGGGCTGGAGCTAACTGGATAAACACGACCATAAACGGGCTTGGTGAGCGGGCCGGAAATGCTGCTCTTGAGGAAGTTATAATGGCTTTAAAATGTATTTGCGGGGTTGATTTAGATTTCAAAACCAAGAGGTTCAGAGAGATTTCCGAATATGTGGCCAGAGCTTCGGCGAGGACCATCCCTATTTGGAAGTCTGTGGTGGGAACCAACATGTTTGCTCACGAATCAGGAATTCATGCTGATGGAGTTCTCAAAAATCCAAAGACCTATGAAGCGTTTGCTCCTGAGGAGGTTGGGCTTCATCGACAAATAGTCATTGGCAAGCATTCCGGTTCTCACGCAATAGTTTCAAAATTTTATGAGTATGGCATAGAACTTGATAAAGAAGAAGCTAAGGATATATTAGCTAAGATAAGAAAAGCAGCGGTTGAGTTAAAGAGAGCACTTTTTGACAAAGAATTGGTATATATTTACAAAGATTACAAGAAGGGGAAAAAGAAGTAAATGGGCAAAACTCTTGCCGAGAAGATACTTGGAGAAAGAAACAGAAAAGATGTATGTGCGGGCGATATAATAATTTCTGATATCGATGTGGCAATGGTCCAAGACGGGACAGGGCCTTTAGCCGTCCAGCAGTTACAGAAGATGAATATGGAAAAAGCGGCAAATCCGGAAAAGACCGTTTTATTTATAGATCACGCTGCGCCCAGTCCCCGCAAAGAACTTTCCAACGCGCATAAAATACTTCGCGATTTTGCGAAAAAGACGGGTGCAAAACTCTCTGAAGTTGGCGACGGTGTTTGTCATCAAATTTTAGTTGAATCTTACGTAAACCCGGGTGATGTGGTTATCGGCGCGGATTCTCATACGTGTACATCGGGAGCCCTCGGAGCTTTTGCCACGGGTATGGGTTCAACCGATGTTGCAATTGGGATTGCTTCAGGCAGGACATGGTTTCGTGTTCCTGAAACTTTTAAAATTATTGTAAACGGCGAGTTTTCAAAGGGTGTTTACGCTAAAGATTTGATTTTACATATAATTGGTCTAATCGGTGCTGATGGCGCGACTTACAAAGCTCTTGAGTTTGCCGGAGACACCATAAAAAATATGAGTATGGCTGATAGATTTATCCTCTCCAATATGGCTGTTGAAGCTGGTGCGAAAGTTGGGTTAATTGAGTCGGATGAAGTTACAAAGGCCTATCTTGAGAGCCGCGGTCGGGGCGATAAATTTAAAAAAATTAAGGCTGACGATGATGCTGTTTACGAGAGAATAATTGAGATAGATGTGTCAAAACTTGAACCGACCATATCTTTTCCGCACACCGTTGATAATACAAGAACCGTTTCTGAAGTCGGTGA
>DFBH01000012.1:0-8488 GCA_002366545.1 Candidatus Oleimmundimicrobium americanum
GCGATAAATCTTTTGACAGAGGCCTCCGCTAAAAATAGGTTTTCTCACCTCTCGGAAACCTCAAACGGAGAAATAGTTACAAGGGAAATTAAGGAAAAAGGATTTCCCGAAATCGTCTACTCAAGATTGAAAACCTCGGTTAAAAAGAGACTCCGTCCACCTACAGTCTTCCAATTGGCAATGAGGTCCGTGGATTTAATGCAAAGAGAATTATCTGAAGCAAAAATACAATTTGCTGATTTTGTTATCGCTCCTCAAATAGACGATGTTTCATACTATAACTTCCCCAAAGCAAAAGAGCTTATAACATTAGGAGAACGAGCTGCAGAAAAAGCCATACCAGATATTAAAAAAATTTTGGAAATGAACTTTGAGAAATCTTAGCTTGTCACTTGGTTATCTTGCCTTAAAAATGGAATTGCACTTTGACAAGATAGGAAATGTGTTAATGAATTTTTGAAAGCCTCAAATTTTTCATGAATAAGGTTGTGTCCGGCATTTTCAATCATAGTAAATTTCTTCAATCCTTTGGGAGGAAGACCAACCACACTCTTTTTATTGTCTCCCCAAACGAACAAAGAAGGGATTTTAATTTTTTTTAATTCATCTTCAAGATTTATTTTCGTAATTTCTTTTAAACTACCAAAAGACGCATATTTGCTCATCTTTTGAATATCTTTAAAGTATGTTAAGCACTTTAACTTTTCTTCACTCTTAGCAAAGAGATACTTAATCCAGCATCCCAATTCAAGTACCTTTAAAGAATGGAGGATGTTTTTTATCCCGGGAGCACTTAAAATGCTGAAAAGACGTTTTTTTCTCACAGGCTTACAAACCGGTTCTATTGCAATTAACGCTTTGAATTTTTCAGGTTTATTGGCCGCCAATTGCACGGCGATAGAACCTCCGTAGGAGTGACCCATCAAAATTGGTTTCTCAATATTTAAACTATCGAGAAAACCATCAACAAATTTTGATTGTTCCGGAATTGAATAACCTATGTTGGGTTTATCAGATAAACCAAAACCCGGCAAATCGAGGGCATAAACTTTGAAGATTTTTGAGAAATGCTCTATGGTTTCTTTCCAATAATTGGAAGAGGTTAATCCTCCGTGGAGAAGAACCATGTTCTTCCCTGAACCTTTAACTCTATAATGTAAATCATATCCTGCTACTTTAATAAACTTGCTTTTCAAATAACTTTCTCCAAAATGTTAATAACTTAAAAAATTTTACCACTTTTGGCCGCTTAGCTCAAATTTTTATAACTTTACCTTGAGTTTAAAGTATTTTTCCAAAAATTGAACCACTTCCGCCGGATGTCTAACCACAGCACTCCTTATCATGATAAAAATTCCCATTAAAAAAATATATAGACTCAGGTCAATATTCTTTGCAAAAAACAAAGTGTACAAGAAAACTCCGATGAAAGCCGCATATTGCACCCCATCGTTTGAACGAGTAAGAAAATAGCCCAAAAACCAACAGGGAAAAACCACCAAAAAAGCTTTGGGGATAAGGACAAGAAGAATACCGTAAGCCGTATTTACCCCGACGCCGCCTTTAAACTTTAAATAAACGGGGAACATGTGTCCGAGCAAAGCAGCAAGCCCCACCAAATACTGACCAAATATTCCTACGCCAATTTCCCTGGCTACCAAAACAGGAATAGCTCCTTTGGCAATATCGCCAACACCGGTAAGAATTCCCTCCATGATTCCGCCACACTTAAAGGCATTAGCCATGCCCGGATTTTTGGTGCCCACTTCCCTCAAGTCCACACCCTTGGTCACTTTACAAATATAATAAGCAAACATTATGGAACCCAAAAGATAAGCAAAAATTGCACAAATTGCAGTTTTAACCATATTTTATCTACCTCGTTTCAACCGGGAATGGTAAGTAAGCTATACTCCAAGCACCAGCGCCCACAAAAGTAGAGGTGGAACAACCGGCCTCGGAAACTATAATTTCAGAATCAAATTTTTCCTCAAGTAATTTCTTTAAAGCCAGAACTATCTGCTCATTCCAGGCGTGAACCAACAAAAAACTTGCCTTTTTGCTCCCTTTGGCCCGCAGATCCTCTTCAATTATCTTAACCATCATCTCATTAGCCTGGAGCTCGCTTCTTACCTTGGTAACTGCCTTTACCTCACCATCTTCAATGGTTAAGATGGGGGTAACCTTAAAGACGGAACTCATAAGTGCCTTAGCCTTCCCTATTCTTCCACTACGATTAAGGTAGTCCAAAGTCTTAAATCCAAAGAGCACTTCGACGTTGGCTTTCAACCACTCTATATACTCCAATATCTTATCAACATCGTCACAACGAGCAGTATATTTTGCCGCCTCCAGGACAATCAACCCAACTGCCGTAGCCGCCTGACGAGTATCAACCACTTCAACCCTCATATCTTTAACCATAGCTTTCGCCTGGACAGCAACATTATAATCAGCACCAAAAGTTGAAGAGTGAGGTAAAATGATAACGGCTTCAGCTTTTTCTCTTAATCTTTCACAAACATCAACTACTTCTGCCCGATTTATAGCTGTAGTTCTGGGAAGCAATTTTTCAACTTCAACTTTTTGGTAGAAATCCTCCCTGGTGATATCGACGCAGTCCTTATAAGTCTTATCCCCAAGCACAATGGTATGAGGAATAACAACTATTCCATACTTTTCGGCTAAATCCTTGGGAACATCCACATCACCCGTTGTAATCATCCAAATTTTGTTCATTTGCACCCCTCCTCTTATTCTGCCGACAAAATAAAATAAAAATAAGGTTGCCCCCCATAATAAGTTTGAATTTCCAAGTCAGGATATTTTTTTGTCGTGATATCGCCCAGTTCTTTTAATACATCATCGGACACTTCCTGGCCTTGGTAAATTGTTAAAAGACGGTTGCTCATTTGCAGTTTATCTATTACCTCTTCTGCTACAGGAATGACCTCTCTGCCTCGAGCCACCAAATCTCCTTCAAACAACCCCAGTATATCGCCTTTTTTAAAAACCAAATTGCGATAGCGGCCCTTTTTGACAGCGTAAGTAACCTCTCCTGTCATAATTTTCTTCGATGCAGCACACATCTTTTTTACATTTTTTTCGGAGCTTTTCTCCGAATCAAAAGATAAGAGGGCCGCTATCCCCTGAGGAATAGAAACGGTGGGTACGATGTAAATCCTTTTTTCGATCTTTAATTGAGCGCTTTTAGCCATCGGTATCAAGTTACTGTCGTTGGTTAAAACGATAACTTCGTTAGCGGTAACATCATCAATAACTTTAACTATCTCTCTTACGCTGGGATTCATTAATTTCTTGCACAATAAAACATCGGCCCCGAGGTCTCTAAATATATCAGCCATCCCTTCCCCCATTGTGATAGCCACAACCTTCGTAGGTGATGTAACTTCACTTACTTGAATGAAAAGATTTTCGCTTTGTGCCCTCATATCATCTATTTTTTGATGAAGAACAGTTCCTATTTTAGAGCATTGCAAGATGACGCTCTTTGGATGATTGCTGTGCAGATGAAGTTTAATTAAATCACCCGATTTGCTAACGGCGAGGGAGTCGGAATATTTTTTAAGTTTTCTCGTTACTTCGGATACTTTGCCCGTTTCGTCCCTTACAACGCACTCCACACAATACCGATAATCTAAATCCTCTTTTCTTTTTTTAATATACTTTGCCAAACTTCCGGAAATAATTTCTTTTACAGCAGCCAGTTTCCCTCCTTTAAATGAAGTGAGCATGGCCTCGAGCATTAAAACAAATCCTTGCCCTCCGGCATCGACCACACCCGCGTCCTTAAGCACCGGCAATAACTCAGGAGTTCGTTCCAAACTCTCCTTAGCTTTAACTAAAACATGCTCCCACAATTTTATAACATCTGATTCTTTTTCAGCCCAAGAGGAAACCTCTTCGGCCGTTTCTCTCGCCACAGTTAAAATGGTCCCTTCCACAGGCTTTTCCATACTTTTATAAGCCCAATCCGAAGCTACTTTGAAAGCCAACACTAACTCCTTGGAACCTATCTTTTCTTTTCCTTTTAAATTATCCGCAAAACCTTCGATCCATTGAGAAAGAATGGCGCCGGAACATCCCCTGGCCGACATCAAAGCCTCTTCGGCAATGGTTTCAGCAACGTGAGAAAGGTTATCATCTGTTTCTTGAAGTCCCTCGGCTACGCCTTGTAATGTAAGAGACATATTTATACCGGTATCCCCATCAGGAACGGGGAAAACATTTAGGATATTAATTTGTTCTTTATTATTAAAAATGTGGTCAGCCGCTAAAAGCACGGCTTTTTTAAGCATTGCACCATCTATGAATTCCAAATTACCCAAACTCCTTTTTTATGTAGTTAATAAACCTTATTCGTCGGAGCTAAGGATGCCGGCAATAAATAATACCGCGCCTCCGCCTAAAAGAAACAGGGCAACACATCCTTTAATCAATACGTAAAGCTCATCCCACCAATATGCGGCAATACCATAAATGCCAAGAGCTACTAAAATAACACCTAAAAGCAATTCAAGGTATCTATTCACCTTAATTCCTCCTTTTTTAAATAACTTTTCTACTCTATAAATTCCTTATCTTTCTTTTACAATCCTTCATTTAAACAACTCTGCCCATTTCATTATAAAAAATGACCAAGCTCCCGCCCAAAATCCTGATGCCAACATTCCCCGGGAATGCTTGAGCGAACCGCTTCCCTCATCGCTTACTTCATAAGAAAGACCTCTTAAAATTACAACAGGAATCCCCTCGTCCGTCTGTCCGAACAACAAAGCAGCCGCCGAGGTTACTAAATCAGCTAAAGCATCGATGCCCCCAAACTTTGGACTTTCCAAATCTGCCCTTTTTGCCAAACTGGTAGCGCAGAGGTTCCATCCCGGCCACTCCGACAGCGATATCTGCCGTGCCCTGTCTTAATATCCTAGTTTCAGTGTCAACCAAAAGGAAAAGGACGGCCACTTTTTTACCGGTTAACTTAAGTATCTCTTGGCGTAATTGTCTCGCTATTTCATCGGGGTCGGATGGAAGAAAAGAAGCCATGTTCTCTTTGAGATTTGAACAGTCAACTCCCGCATTCGTACAAATAAGCCCACTTGGAACCTCGGTTAATAGAAGGGGCAGGAGTTTAAAACCTCTTTTAAATCTTCGGGTGCGATCCCCCGCGCAAATACCATTTTTCTCTAAACTTCCGATAGACATCTTTGAGAGATATTTCGCGCAAGAGCTCTCTTGCTCGACATAATTTTTTCTAAATTCTCAACCAGCCCCATTGCCTTGGAGACAATCTTTGAGGTAATGATGATAATATCCCTTTCCTTTATTCCTACCATCTCGCCTTTTGCCGCAGAAACAATTAGTTCGGCCAAATTATCGCCGGCTGAAACTTCAGGTATAGTTTGCAAGCCAAAAAATTCAATTTTTTGTCCCACTTACGCTACCTCGGATTCTAAACCTCTTACTCACCGCAGTAAAAAATAAAAGACCTCCAACGATTAATGTTAGATAATAGGTAATAAATCGCCACATTATGATGGATACTCCCAAAATATGTTTAGGGACCAAGGAATAAAGAATGGCGGCCAAGCCAAGCTCGGCTGTCCCGCTGCCACCTGGTGTTGGTGAGAAAGGCACCAAACAATACAAAATAAACTCTCTGAAAATAAGGCTATAAAAATTTCCTCGCCATCCCAATCCAATCAATAGTATTGGTACTATCGCAAGCACAGCAACCCACGAAAAAATATTGCAAATAAAAGCGCCCATGATGGCAAAGGGCTTCTTGCCAAAAATTAGAAGGAAATTGCCATGAGTTTTTTCAATTTCCTCCGTTAATTTCATGGTAAAATGCTCAAGTTTTTCAACACCAATATGTTTTTGTAAAAAACGTACCGATGATAGACTGCCCACAAATCTTTTCAATTTGTCAGGTTTCCATAAAAAGTACAGAAAAAATAATGTGACTATAAAGATGGCCACCAATGTTCCTCTAAGAACTCTCGCCCAGGTACCAATGGGAAGCCAGCGGCTAAAAAAAATTAAGATAATTGGACCCATTAATCCAAAAAACCAGGCTGAAAGCAGTGCCCTCGTCCCTGCAACGGCAGTAGCTTCTCCCGAAGAAAAACCGGTACGAGTCAAAAAATAAATTTGAGCAGGAGGCGCCCCGGAACCAAAGGGAGTGACAAAACCAATAAAGTTCCCGATCAAATAAACTTTAAGCATGGCAAAAACACCAACTCTTTTGCCGATTGCCCTGCTTAAAAGAAAAAAAGCGAACCCCTGGCTTAACCAAGCCGCAAACATAAGGAGAAAAGAAAGCCCCAACATCACCTTATTAACTTTGAGAAGCGCGTCCCACGTGCAGGCATCGATCGTAAAAATTGAGATTATCAAAAGCACCGCGATGCTTATCGAAAGTGCTGCAAAAAAACCTTTCTTTAACTTTTTCTTGCTAATTGTCCGGGGCATAACAAATCACCGACTCTATTCATTTTAATATTTAAAATATACTAATTAAACTTTCTAAAAACAAATAGCCCCGGCAATCAAGTTTTTCTAAATTTCTACGCTGCTTCATTTGTGTATTTTAGGAATCAAAATTATGCTCATATTCTTTTTTCCAAATTGGTTCATACACCTCTTCTACCCTCTGAGCGTATTCATCAAGCTGAGAGGCCAAACCATCCAATAATATCTCCGCTCCTTCATGCGTAGGACGAGGATTCATTTCCTTGCAAACTTCTCTTATAACGTAAGGATTATCAATTATCATACACGGCCTTAAAAGATTGGGAACGTAAGGAATTCTGCCTCGAATATTTTTAATAAACGGAGAGTTAAAAACTTCCTTTAAACTCTTTTCCTTAATATTATCCACCGCAAAATGAGCAAAAATACAGGGTTCGACATCGCCTTTGGAGTTGATGTGAATATACTCCCTTCCTGCTATACAACCACCCACAAGCGGAGCATCTCCCCAAAAATCAACCACAAAAATAGGTTTGTTATTCCTAATGCCTCTCGTTTTTATTCTCAGTTCATTTCTTTGTTCAGGTGTAGGCATAAGATTTAAATCAGGATTTTTCCCTACAGGCATGTAAAGAAAATACCAAATAACGAAGGATCCCTTTTCAATAAGCATGTTGACAAATTCATTAGAGGTTATTGTATCTATATTAAACCTTGTGGGAACAACAGATGTTCCAAAAAGAATCCCCCGCTTTTTCAATCTATCCATCGCCTCCATCACTTTCCGAAAGGTACCCTCTCCTCTTCTCTCATCAGTTTCTTTTTTAAATCCCTCAAGGCTCATCATTGGGGCAACATTTCCCGACTTCGCCAGCTTATCACAAAGTTTATCATCTAAAAAATAGGAGTTTGTAAAAACCTGAAAGGCGACATCATTATGTTTCTCGTAGATTTTTAACATATCCTCCCGTATAAAAGGTTCTCCACCTAAAATGGTAAAGTAATAAGTTCCCATTTCTTTAGCCTCAGATATTATTCTGTCAATCACCTCTAACTCCAAATCATCTTTCTTGGCATAATTTCCCGCATAGCAACCCTTGCATCTAAGATTGCATCTCATGGTAGGACTTATAAGAATAGCAAACGGAGAGTACATGCCCTCTTCTGATAACAATCTTCTCCTTCTGGGACCGCCCGTCATAATCGTATTAACTAAAAAGTTGTTGATAAACCCCCTTCTATAATTGGGATTAACTTCATCAAGAAACCTTCTTCCCAGTTGAGCACCCGGATGATTTTCTTTTATCAATTCCTTAAAACGACGAATGCCTTCCTTATGATATTCTATTGGATCTACCTTTTCAGCAATGGTCGCAAACCTCATTAGATTTTTATCGGAACTTGATGAAAGATACCAAATTGCGCCATTTATAACCGGTTTAACCAAAGAATCCCTAATTTCTTTAACCATACCTTACACCTTCTTCCTTGTTCTTTATTAAAATTATCTTTGTGAAAAAGCCAGTCCAACCTGGTTAAGCTGTTTTTTCTTTAAACTTCTCTTCAAGAATTACCCTGATGTCTTCCACCGCTCTTTCTGCCGCCCTTTCCCCCAACGCAATAATCTTTTTCGCTTTATAAAAATCATAGTAAGAAACATCATCTATCCGAGGAGCAATAACAAGGTCAGCAAATTGTATTTTTGCTTGCGATAGTTCCGTTTGCATTAAATCTACAGACCTTGTTGCCGATTGAAAGACCGTTGGGGGTTTAATTCTTTTCTTAACCGAAGCGGCCACTCTCGAGTAGATAATTTCCGGAAAACCATTTTTCTTAACTTCTTCCGTAATTATTTCCTCATTTGCATTTTCTTTGGAATAAGAAAGCTCATTTTTAGCTGGAGCTTCCGTCATAAGATTTACCGCAATGACTACATCCGCCCCCATTTTTCTTGCCACATCGGTAGGCAAAGGATTGATCACTCCACCGTCTACCA
>DFBH01000012.1:8528-8852 GCA_002366545.1 Candidatus Oleimmundimicrobium americanum
TAAAAATTACCGGAGTTGAGATACTTGCTCTAATAGCATCGGTTATTAGACCTTTTTTGAGCACTGTTTCTTTACCGCTTAAAACATCGGCGGCAACGGCAGCAAAGGAAATTTTTGTATCGTCGAAAGTTTTGTTATTTATGAGCGAATTTATAAATTCCTCCACTTTTTGACCATTAACCAATGCAGTCGTAGGTCTGGTTAAATCAGTGAGGCGCAGAAGTTGTTTCCGGTTCATATCGAGAGCAATTTTTTCCATCTTCTCAATTTCTACCCCGGATATGTAGACGCCCCCAACCAAGGCACCTATGCTTGTGCCCGCAA
>DFBH01000068.1 GCA_002366545.1 Candidatus Oleimmundimicrobium americanum
CATATGTATAGAACCCAATCAACCCATTTAATCAGGATGATTTTCGTGCTATAATTATAAAAAATAAATTCAATGTTTATGGGTAGTATCCTTAGATTAACATCAGAACAATCCCTCCCATTTAACCACTTGGAAAAAATATTGAAACCTAACAACTCATTGCAGCTGATTTTGCTCCGCGGTTCGACCGTTTTGTAAAACCACTGATTTTTGTCGTTAGAAAAAAACATGAAAGGAAAATTATTAATATGCCCAATCAGAAACGTCGAAAAGACATGAGAAACGTGGCTATTATTGCCCATGTTGACCACGGGAAAACAACGCTTGTAGATGCTCTTTTAAAACAGTCGGGAGCATATGAATTTAAAGATGGCGAAACCACAATTATGGACTCAAATCCACTTGAAAAAGAACGTGGAATAACTATTTTTTCAAAAAATGCTTCTTTTTTGTATAAGGGTGTACAGTTTAACATAGTTGACACTCCGGGCCATGCTGATTTTGGAAGCGAAGTGGAAAGAATTCTTAAAATGGTAGATGGTGTGCTTTTGCTCGTAGATGCATTTGAGGGTCCTATGCCACAAACGAAATTTGTTTTAAAAAAATCTCTTGAACTCCATCTTAAACCGATTTTGGTTGTAAATAAGATCGACAGGCCGAACTCGCGGCCTCATGAGGTTGCCGATATGACTTTTGATCTTTTTTGCGAATTAAACGCAACTGATGAACAACTGGATTTTCCGATTGTTTATGCTTCAGCAAAAGAGGGCACATCAACTCTTGATTTGGATGAAGAAAACAAAGACATGAAACCTCTTCTGGACACAATTCTTCATCGTGTGCTGCCTCCGGTTGCGGATTCTGAAAAGCCTTTTCAAATGCTGGTAACTATGCTGGATTATGATTCTTACGTTGGGCACATCTCAATTGGCCGTATTTTTCACGGGAAAGTAAAAATCGGAGAGCAGGTATCTCTTGTGAAGAGTGACGGAACAATAAAACGGGGAAAGATTACGAAAATATTAAAATACAAGGGTCTGAAAAGAGTAGACGTTGATAGCGCGGAAGCCGGTGACATTGTGTCTGTTGCGGGAGTCGATGATGTGAAAGTAGGGGAAACTCTTGCATCAATAGAAAATCCGAAAGCATTGCCGAAAATAAAAATTGATGAGCCTACTATCTCGATGTTTTTTTCCCACAACACCGGCCCCCTTGCGGGGAAGGACGGCGGTAGATTTTTAACTTCGCGTCATATTCGAGAAAGACTTGAGCGTGAAGCGCTGACAAATGTGGGGATCAGGATAGAAGATGTTGCCGGAACTGAAAAAATTAAGGTTTCCGGAAGAGGGGAGCTTCATCTTTCCATACTTATTGAAACAATGCGTAGAGAAGGTTACGAACTCGAAGTTTCTTCTCCTCAGGTGATATTAATGAAAATTGACGGAGAAATTCTTGAGCCTACGGAAGAAGTGTTGGTCGAGGTTGATCAGGGATATCAAGGGGCTGTGATTGAAGCGTTCGGTGCGAGAAAAGCAGAGATGAAGGATATGCAAGTGACTTCAATTGGTACGATGCGCATGAACTTTTTAATCCCAACAAGAGGATTAATTGGATTTAGAAGTGATTTCTTAAAGATGACCCGTGGCACGGGAATCATGTATCAGAATTTTTACCGGTATCAGAAGTATAAAGGAGAGATCACTCATCGTCAGGTGGGTGTGCAGATTTCAATGGGCAGCGGCAAGGCGGTTTCCTACGCTTTGTTTGGGCTTCAGGAAAGAGGCGAGATCTTTATTAATCCAGGTGATGATATTTACGAAGGTATGATTATAGGCGTTAACAATAAGGGAGATGACCTTGTTGTTAACGCGACACGGGAGAAAAAACTTACAAATACTCGGGCGGCCGGGTCTGATGAGGCGATAAAGCTTATTTCTCCCAAAGAAATGACGTTGGAGTTTGCCTTGGAATTTATTGAAGACGATGAATTGGTTGAGATAACTCCTAAAAATATTCGTCTTAGAAAAAGATATTTAACTAAAAACGAAAGAAAATCAAAACTTCGAAAATAAAAGGTAAGTTAGGCATTGGGTTAAAGACGTAGTTTGTTGCAGATATCCATACAGTATTTGCAAAATGTAACATAAAGTGTAATAATACATAGGTTTTGCATAATATATTCTTACAACGTCCGCCGGGATTTTTACCGGCGACGCTATTTTTTTTGGAGGTATTTTGGATGTCGAATGATTTTTCTTCACAGTCAGGTTTTTGTGAATTAGGATTAATTAAACCTGTACTGAAAGCATTAGATAAAATGGGGTATGAGACACCGACGCCGGTTCAAGAACAGGCGATTCCATACGTCTTAGCAGGCAGAGATTTACTGGGGCAAGCTCAAACGGGTACCGGGAAAACTGCTGCTTTTGCCTTGCCATTATTATCGCGTATAGATCTTAAAAAAATGGAACCTCAAGTATTGGTTCTGGCACCTACCCGTGAATTAGCCATTCAGGTGGCAGAGTCCTTCCAGCAATACGCATCTCAAATGAAGGGGTTCCACGTATTGCCCATCTATGGTGGCCAGGCTTATGATGGTCAATTTCGTCGGCTTAAACGTGGCGTGCATGTCGTGGTGGGGACGCCGGGGCGGGTAATGGACCATATGCGGCGTGGAACTTTAAGCTTAAAAGCACTTAGCTGTCTTGTTCTTGATGAGGCGGATGAAATGCTGCGCATGGGCTTTATCGATGATGTAAAGTGGGTTTTGGAACAGACGCCACCTGAGCGCCAGGTAGCGCTTTTCTCCGCGACCATACCTAAAGTAATCCGTCAAATTGCCCAAAAATACTTGAATAATCCGGTAGAAATTACGATAAAAGCACAAACCGCTACCGTGGAAGCTACTCGCCAACGTTTCTGGATGGTGAGTGGATTTCATAAATTGGACGCGCTAACTCGAATACTGGAGGCGGAAACTTTTGATGGTGTGCTCATCTTTGTTCGCACAAAAACGGCAACTATGGAACTCTCGGAAAAGCTTGAGGCTCGCGGCTACTCTTCTGCGCCTATAAATGGAGATATTGCGCAAAGCAAACGAGAACGTACAATAGAACAGTTAAAAAAAGGCAAACTCAACATTTTAGTTGCCACCGATGTGGCGGCTCGGGGGTTGGATGTTGATCGCATCAGTCATGTTATCAATTACGATATTCCATATGATACCGAGTCCTATATTCATCGAATTGGCCGTACGGGTAGGGCCGGGCGAAGCGGTGAGGCAATTTTGTTTGTAGCCCCCCGAGAAAAACATATGTTGCGCGCCATAGAAAGGGCCACCAAACAAAAGATCGAGTTGCTGGAGTTGCCTTCAACGGAAATGATTAACGACAAGCGTATTGCGAACTTTGAACAACGTATTACCGATACTATGGCAGCCGGAGGGTTAGAATTTTACTACGATTTGATGGAGAAATATCTACAGGAGCATAATGTGCCTGCGGTTGAAATTGCTGCCGCGTTAGCTAAATTAGTACAGGGCGACGAGCCCTTGTTGCTAACGAATAAACCTAAAAAGCAAAAGGTTACATTTGAGGATAGACCAAGAAGGGAAAAACCTTTTACAAAACGCGGTCGAGCGTCGTCGGTGCCGGAAAAAGGGATGGAAAGATTTCGTATCGAGGTCGGCCATAATCATGATGTAAACCCCGGAAATATTGTGGGCGCTATTGCCAATGAAGCGGGAATAGACAGCAAATTTATCGGCCGGATAAATATTTATGATGACTTTAGTACCGTAGATTTACCTGAAGGAATGTCGCGTGACATTCTGCGTACGTTGAAGAAAGTTTGGGTGTCCGGTCAGCAGTTAAGAATTTCGAGACTGGATGAACGTGGAAAACAGCAGTATGTTAAAGATAAAAGTAAATTCAAACCAAAGCGTAAAAAAGAACGAACCGGCTACTCAAAAAAGAGAAACAACAAGTAAATTTATGAGATTAGGGTTACTTTAATCCTGATAATTTCAAAATCAAGGTCACCCATTAAAAGGCACCCGTTACATTGTTCTTAGATTAAAAATGGGGAAGGGCAAGTATTATCCAGAGTGACCATATGATGGGTAATATAATGAACTGGCCTATTGAGCGCTGAAAAACTTCTTCCCACTCGTCTGATTTTGATATCCATAATTTTATTGTCGATACTACCAAAATCACAAGTGTGACGATATTCCAACCAAGTACAGCATGACGGTTTGGTGTCAAACCACCTCTGTATGTACGGCTAATAATTGCTGCCAAAGCATAAGCGTTAAGGACAAATGTTAATAATCCGGTTGATAGGGTGGCGTAGCGCAGAGCTGAATTTAGCTTTGAAGAAAACTTTTCTTCAAGTCCGGGAATCACTATAACTAACAAGGCAATTATAGCCATTATTGTGGCATTGTAGATGATTAAAACTTCTCGTTCTTCAAAAGGACGCCAAAAATATGAAGGGATAAACCAGAACACATAGATTGCCAGAACGCCGAGTGCTGGAGATAGCAATAACCTTGTCAAAATCTTAAGAATACGAGCAAGACCAGTTGTCCGTTTCTGATTCATAGGTGACACGCTGGGGTCATATACGCTTGCAAGAGCCAATACAGGGATAACCCCGATTCCCAAAGCCAAAACAGTACGATTGATTGCTTCTGAAAAAGATATTCCAAGCACGAAAAATATCCCAGACGTGAGTCCGTAGAAAATTACGCCGGCAATGATATAGATGCCTGCTGCAACTATAGTCTCTACTGATTTCACAAGAAAACTGAAATACTGTCTAAAAGTATCTGGATTTGCGAAAGCAACGCTACCACCAATGGTTGCCCATACAATAAATGGAAGATGTATTGCTATCAAGTTGGCAGTGTCGTCGATCTTTCCCCAGCTTGCCCAAGCTGCAAAAAGCGTTATAAGAATAATGACTAAGGTTGAAATTGTATATAACCTTGTTCGTTCTTTCCGGGTGTCAACCAGAGCTAAATATAAAAGAATAGCTAAAGCAGTTAGCGGGCTCCAGCCAATCCAAAACAAGGGATTGGCTGCTTCCGGAATCGGAATAGCGGGTTTGTCTCCGGCAAAAGCAATAAAAAGGGCGCCCAGAATGACGCTGATAACAATGGCAACTAACCACTGGTGAGTATTACCACTTGACGCAATTTTGTCCACTTGAATTGCAGGTATTTCTAAAGGTTGAATGTCCAAACGGCAAGCCCATGCGGTAAGGATCTTATCTTCTGGATGTTCTTTTAAGCACTGGCTAATAGCTTCTTTAAAAGCATTTTCTTTTCCATCTTGAACAGCCTGCCTATAAAACTGTTCAAGCAATACTACATCTCCATTTGCTTGTTCAACCCGATTTTTAAGTGTCATTTTTCCCTCATTTGGGAATTTTATACAAAGAAGTCTATCCTAATATCTTTTGAAATTCAATTCAGGAGTATCTGCTTAGATGGGGTTGGCCCATGCTCTTAACAATGCGAAGATGATATATTTTTAATGAAGGAAAACGCAGCAGACAAGTTAGGCGGGAAGACTTTCTTGAATTCTATTAGAATAACTATCTTTATCTGCAAAAGATATAATTCCTACTCTCTTTAAATTATAATAAATATAGTGTTACCAATAACTAAATAGGAGACCAATCATGATGAACGCTAAATGTACTAGTGAACGGGCAACCAAGTGGATGCACTGGATTGCCCGAGTTTTGGGCACACTTGCCTCAGTATTTTGGGTGACGGCCCTAACTCTCTCCGCTATTTTCGAAAAAGGTCCAATTACTCTGGAAGGGGTAATGTTAGCGGGATTAGTTGCCACAAATGCGGTGGGTGTCTTCATCGCTTGGCGGCGGGAAAACATTGGGGGGATGGTAACGGTAATTGGCGCCGTTGCACTGTGCGTATTTGCGTTCGTTACCGCCGGGCACAATAAGGGCTTTGCTATGCTGGTATCGGGCGGCCTCTTTCTAATACCCGGCATCCTTTTTCTTGCAAGCTGGCGGAGAACAAGAAAATAAAGACTTTTCAGAACGATTGTCTCGATTAGGCTGTAGAATATTATTAATGTTATCGAAGAAGAGTGGGTTATGTCATATAAAGCAATAATTTCAGACTGGAATGGAACCTTAATTAACTATCCTTCGGACGAGCTCCTGCACAAAAAGATTGCTTATGCGATTGCGAACGATTTAAAATCACAGCTTTTTAAAGGCGAGTTTTGGAAGATTGTTGATGTTATGAAGCTTGTTAGAACAAAGGGTAAATTGAAAAAAAGATTGCGTGAATTTAATTCTGGGGAAAGGCATCTGCAAGATGTCTACGATATTTTTAATGATGAGATTTTAAAGGGCAAGCCCGTTAAATACATCACCGGCATAATCGACGGATTTGCTAAAGAATTTGCAAAAAAATTAGACAGTAGGGTGTTAAGACCCATACAAGCAGTTCATAAAGAAGGCGTATCAACCGGAATATTGTCAGCTTCGTTTGGTTACAGCATCGACAGAATTTTAAAGGAAGCCGGCTACAGCCGAATTTTCGATGATATTGTTTCCAATGACTTTCTTGTAAATGAGGGTAAGGTGCTTGGAATTACGCTTGATATTTATGAAAAGAAAGCGGAATTATTGCACTCCGAATTTTTCGATAAGAGGGGTTTAAGGGAAAACAACACGCTTTATCTGGGAGATACAAAAGATGACGAGCCAATTGCCAAATTGCTTGCTCCGGGCAACTTCATCGTTCCGTTTTTTGCTCCCGATGAGTTTAAAGAAAAGATGGCTTCCAAGTACAAGGCATTTGTTCCCGAAACCGAGCAGGATTTATTGAGGTATTTGCAAGATAGATAAGTTGTTGTTTCCGGTAATGCGATGAATATCCGAGCACCTTTTTGGCTATTTATCTTTTGGGTTTTACGGTTTCCCGTATTTAGATTTTGTTCGATTCTCCCCGGATTTGTTGAAAAAATAGTTTTTAGCAAGAAGAGGGAAAAGTTTATTTAAATTGAAAATATAAAAGTAGCCAATCAGGGATGAGTGGAATATGTGTTAGTGTTGTAAATGTTAAATAAATTCTTTGGGGGTCAATATGTTTCAAGATGTTTTGTATCAAATAGTTTTTCATAATCGTGTATTAGACTATCTTATCTGCTTTTTTACCTTTCTTGTCGGTGCCATCATTATTCAAATATTCAAAAGTATCTTATTAAATCGTCTAAAGGCGTGGACAGAGAAAACATCCACCACATTGGACGATTTTTTAATCCAGGCTGTTAAAAAACAGTTGTTTCCTTTGCTTTATTTTGGGGCTTTTTATCTAAGTATTCGAGGTTTGGTTTTAAGCTCTGTTTTATATAAAAGCATTAACATTTTAGGTTTAATTCTTTTAACTATTTTTGGCGCCCGTTTTTTACTGACAATGATTGAGTATAGCCTTAAAGCCTATTGGGTAAAGAAAGGGATGGGAACGGCCAAGAAACAAGCTTTGGATGGGATAATTATGGTAACAAAGGTGGTTGTTTGGGGGTTTGCTGTTATTATTCTCTTGGACAACCTCGGTATTAAAATTTCTGCGTTAGTTGCCGGATTAGGGATTGGCGGTATAGCAATTGCGTTGGCGGCTCAGGCGGTTTTAGGAGATTTGTTCAGTTACTTTACCATATTCTTTGACCGTCCCTTTGAGATTGATGATTTTATCATTGTTGGAGATTATTTAGGAACGGTTGAGCATGTTGGTATTAAAACTACGCGTGTTCGCAGTTTAAGCGGAGAACAGTTGGTTTTTTCTAACTCCGATCTTACCAATTCCCGTTTGCGCAATTACAAAAGAATGGATAAGCGTCGTGTAAATTTCAAGCTCGGAGTTACCTACGAAACCGGTCTTGAACAGTTGAAAGAAATACCTACAATGATTGCAAATATTATAAAAAGTGTTGACGACGTTGTTTTTGACCGAGCACACTTTTTCTCTTACGGAGATTTTAGCCTTGTTTTTGACGTGGTTTATTATGTTCTCAGCAGTGATTACAACAAATATATGGATATCCAGCAGGAAATAAATTTTAAAATAAAAGAAGAGTTTGAAAAACGTAAAATTGAATTTGCCTATCCGACGCAGACATTGTATTTAAATAAGATGTAAATAACGGGTGATTTCACTAACGGGTATCGAATGAAGTGTTTGTATGATAAAGAGGATGGAAAGAGTGAATCGTGACGATATTTTAAAACAACTGAAATTTCTTTCCAACCCTAAAGCAATTGAAGGCATGGCAAGGTTTGGGATTACGCCAGAGAGAACTTATGGCGTCTCAATCCCAAATTTAAGAAAAATCGCCAAGGAGATAGGAAAAGACCATAATCTTGCCCAAGAACTTTGGGAATCGAATGTTCGTGAAACTAGGATACTTGCCAGCATGGTGGATGAACCAGATAAAGTAACTGAGGAGCAGATGGAGAGTTGGGCACGTGAGTTTGATTACTGGGAAATATGTGACCAGTGCTGTAATAATCTTTTTAAGAAAACCAAATTTGCGTATCAAAAATGTATTGAGTGGAGTGAAAAAGAAGGAGAGTTTATCAAAAGAGCCGCTTTTGTTTTGATGACGGTGCTGGTAGTTCACGATAAAAAAGCAGATGATAAGGAATTTGAAAAATTTTTTCCTATTATAAAAAGAGAAGTCACCGATGGCAGGAATTTTGTGAAGAAGGCGGTTAACTGGGCGCTAAGGCAAATTGGAAAACGCAATCTCAGTTTAAATAAAAGAGCAATTGAGGTTGCTAAAGAAATACAAAAGATAGATTTTAAGGCGGCTAAATGGATAGCCACCGATGCAATTAGAGAATTAACAAGCGAAGCGGTTCAAGGAAGGTTAAAAATTAGCGATAAATTTCACGACGATGGCTCACACGCAAAATAACAATTTTCTCATCCACTAAGTCAAAAATTACACGATGGTTGCCTACCCTGAACCTGTATTCGCCAATTTTGGGGTCAATTAATTTTGTAGAACAAGTCTCTGGGGAAAGAACTAACTTCTCAAGTGCTTTTTTTAAACGTCGCTTGGCTACTACATCGATTTTTTCGATATCTTTAACAGCCCTATTGGTGTAGATTAGTCGATAGGTTGCCACTTACAGCTCTCCAAATATCTCTTCGTGGTCAAAAGTTCGTCCTGCTTTGTAGTCCGCGCAAGCTTCTTTGATGTTTTCAAGATATTCTGGGCTGGTTGCGGCAAGAAGGTCTTCAAAAAAATCCAAATTTACCAAAGCAGATACGGGACGTCCCTTTTTTGTCACAATAAAATAGCCTTTTTTTGTAGAAACTTCTTTTAGTATATCGGCCAGATGGTCACGCAAAGTTGTTGTTTTAACAATCTTAGGCACTCAACTCAACTCCTCATTTATAATGTACATTTAAAGTGTACGTTAGAAATGTAAACTTGTCAAACGAACTAACTCTGTTTTCAGCCAGAGGCTGATAGTCCTCTGGACTACTGGCGGAGGAGGGTGAATAAAGATTAAGTATCTATTTGCTAAGCTATTACCGAATTATCGATAATTCGGTAATAGCTTAAAATTGGGACTATTTTTTTAAATGTGGTGGCTGGTTTATCATCTTTAGTAAAGAGTATTTACCTCACGGCTAAAGCCGTGGTGTCCTGCCTGCCGACAAGCACGGTCTGCGTCGAAGAATAGATTTTGAAGGAGAAATTTGTTCCTAAATCGAAGTTTAATTGTATATTATAGAATTCGGTATATTAATAAGTACGGTAAAACAGATGGAGGTGTGATTAATTGTTATCGCGAACCTGTGCAGCAATCTGGGTGTTTATATTATTGTGTCTGGTGCTGACGTTGGGCGGTTGCGCCGCTGACTCAGGCTCCACGTCGGACAGTGTTCCGTCAACAATTACTACTGAGTCGGATGACTCACTCACCGCGAGTGGACACGAAGTGCCCGCTCATTCCAACGAAGCTCAAGAGGCGCTTGCCCTTGCGCATATCGAGCTGGCACACCTTGAAGGCCAGGGCTGCGAACTCACCGAGTTAATCCCGATATGTCAGGTCACCGGAGACCTGTCCTCGGCAAAGAGTGTTTTTTTGGTAACTAACGATGAAGGCGGGTCCTACATCGCTGCGTTCTATGATCAGGATAGTTGCATGGTTGGCGTCGTCGATTGGGGCATAGGCATTCACGAGCCTGGAGAATGAGCATCGTTCTATGAGGACTTCGGTTGGATGGGTCTTCCGGAGGAGGAGCTCGTTGCAGACTTCGGAAAGGCGCCTGACGTAATTAGATATGTCGAGACGTTCTATGGCGTCTGGGTAGTGGGGCGTGTGGGTGATAGTGAGAGGGGCGTGTTTGTTTGCGACCAGGGAGACTGGGACTGCTGGCCTAAGGAGGACCGGGTTTACAGCGGCGAAGAAATCATCAATCACTTGAGGCACATCGCTGAGAATCACGCGGATAACAGTGGGATTGCTTGTGATGACCCCACGTGGTAACAGATATGGTTATATCTTCTGCACCTTTAGCTCAGCTGGCAAAGCCGTGGTTTCCAGCCGCTTATGCGCAAACCATTAGAAAGAAAAATAATAAAAAATACTTGAAGATTACCAATTATATTGGTAATATTACCAATATAATTGGTAGGAGGTTGTTATGCTTGAGATGTTATTTGGAAATCAAAATACTGAACGCATACTTTTTACGCTTCTGCTAAGCAAAAAATGCTATGCGAAACAATTAGCTGATAGATTTGAAGTAGCGGTTTTTGGAGTTCAAACAACATTGCAGAAACTTGAAAGAGCGGGAGTTTTAATCAGCTTTAAAGGGGGAAATACTCGTATTTTTGAATTTAACCCAAGGTATCCATTTCTGTTAGAGTTAAAACAACTATTAAAAAAAGCTTATGAATTTCTTCCTAAAGAAATAAAAGATAAATACTACGAACCAACAACTCGTAAAAGACCTCGACGTACAGGAAAACCTCTTTAATAATGAAGAACATTAATCTTAAAAAAATCACAATTAAAGATTTGGCCAAAATAATCGGGACACAATTATCTAAACACGGGGTTGAAGTTGTATTAGTTGGTGGAGCTTGCGTATCAATTTATTCTGAAAATAAATATATATCATACGATTTAGATTTTATTACATATGAATCCAACAAAAAAATTAAAACAGCTTTAAAAGAGATTGGTTTTGAATATGATAAGAAAAAATATTACATACATTCGGATTGTGAGTACTTCTTGGAATTTTTAGCTCCACCAATCGCAATTGGGAATCAACCAATTCAAAATTTTAATACAATTTCATCAGACTTGGGTTCAATAAAAATATTGACTCCCACGGATTGTATAAAAGATCGCTTAGCGGCGTATATCCATTGGGATGATAAAGAATCTCTTGAGCAAGCAATTATGGTAGCAAAAGTACAAAAAATAGATGTAAATAAAATAAAAAAATGGGCACAAGAAGAATTTAATGGTGAAAAAATAAAAGATTTTGTTGAAAAATTAAGTATCTAACAAGGCGCTTCACCCAACTCCCCCCCCAAGTTGGTGTGTGATCTTTGTAGTCAATTAATACAAATACCCCACTTTTCCAATTTACCCAAATCCATCTTCGAAAGAATCATAGAAATTCATAGTTTAATTCTCAATCAAAAAAGATTGATTCCTGAAATGGGGCTGCGTCCTATCCAATTTTCGGCTATAATTTAGAGCATGAATTTACTTGAAGCTTTAAATCCGGACCAAAGAGAAGCCGTTTCCTGCACGGAAGGCCCGATTATAGTTCTTGCCGGGGCTGGTAGCGGCAAAACCAGGGTTTTAACTAACAGGGTGGCTTATCTTATAAAAGAAAAAAGGGTAGACCCGCGCAATATTTTGGCTATCACCTTTACCAACAAAGCTGCCAATGAGATGAAGGGGCGGATTTCATCTTTAATAGGTAGAGTGGCGCGAGGTATGTGGATTGGAACGTTTCACGCAACCTGCGTGAAGATTTTAAGAAGAGATATTGGGCGCCTCGGACTTAAAAGAAATTTTGTGATTTATGATGATGATGACAGGATAAGGTTAATCAGTCATTGTCTTAAGGATCTAAATTACGATACAAAAAAATATGCGCCTCGAGCAATTAAGAACAGAATTTCAACCGCTAAAAATGAACTTTTGGACGCCGATACATTTTCATCTCGAGCAACCTCTTATTTTGATGAGGTGGTTGCGGAAGTTTATCGTCTTTTTCAACAAAAGATGACCGAAAATAACGCGCTGGACTTCGATGATTTGATTATGGTGACGGTTGACTTGCTCAATCTCTTCCCCGACGTTTCGGAATTTTACAGAAACGAGTTCAAATATATTCTCGTTGATGAGTACCAGGATACAAATCACGCTCAGTATAAACTTGTGAGTCTTTTGGCGGAAAAACATAAGAATCTTTGCGTGGTTGGGGATCCGGACCAGAGCATCTATAAGTTTCGAGGTGCTAATATTAGAAATATCTTGGAATTTGAATTGGATTATGCCGAGGCCAAAATAATTCGGCTTGAGCAAAATTACCGTTCGACACAGTTGATTCTGGAAGCATCAAATTACGTGATTGAAAATAATAAAGGCCGCAAACCGAAAAATTTGTGGACAAGCAACGATAGAGGGGATTCCATCGTTCATTACCAGTCGGAAAATGAGCACGAAGAAGCCGCCTTTGTCGGAAGTGAAATAGAGCGTCTTTGCAAGGAAGAGGGAAGAGATTGTCGAGACTTTGCAATCTTTTACCGAACCAATGCTCAATCAAGGGTTCTTGAGGATGTTTTTTTGCGATATGGTTTGCCGTATAAAATAGTGGGTGGGGTAAGATTTTATGAGCGACAAGAAATTAAAGATGTCTTGGCGTATCTAAGAGTAATATCCAACCCTTATGATGCGGTAAGCATGAAACGAATAATAAACGTTCCGGCTCGAGGGATTGGGAAGACTTCTATTTCATATATTGATAAGTTTGCAAATCAACAGAGGATTTCTTTTTACGATGCTCTGATTAGGGCCGAAGAAAATCTGTGGTTATTATCCTCGGCCAAGGAGAAAATAAAAAGATTCTTAAATATGCTGGAAGAATTGATTGAATCCAAAGAGGGCGGTATCCGGTTTTTGGTTGAGAAGGCGCTCGATGTTACGGGTTATTTGGGTTTTTGGCAAGAACAAAAGACTTTTGAGGCCATTGGCAGAGTGGAAAACATAAAGGAATTTACATCAGCTATAATGGAGTTTGAAAATTCTTTTCCCGAAAAAGGGTTGGATGGTTTTTTGGAACATACAGCTCTTATTGCGGATATCGATTCATACAACGAAGTGGTTGATTCCATTACTTTAATGACATTACACAATGCTAAAGGGTTAGAATTTCCAGTTGTTTTTATAGTTGGGATGGAAGAGGGTGTTTTCCCGCATGTTCGTTCCATGACTGAGCCGGAAGAACTTGAAGAAGAAAGGCGCTTGTGTTATGTCGGTATGACGCGGGCCAAGAAGAAGCTTTATCTAACTTCGGCATGGTCAAGAAAACTGTGGGGCTCAACTAATTACAATATGGTTTCAAGGTTTGTAAAGGAAATCCCCGATGATTTGTTCGGGGATGCAGCTGAGATAGAAATTGAATCACCCTCTAAAAATTTTGGCGTTTTTTCTTTAGGCGACAGAGTTATGCACAAGACTTTTGGCAAAGGGAAAGTGACCTCGGTAAAGGGAGAAAATCAAGTTACGGTATTATTTTCAGAAGTAGGGGAGAAGACATTATTGCTGGAATATGCACCGCTGGAAAAGGTTAATTAGGAGATAAATATGTCGATTTATGTTGTGGGACATAAAAATCCGGATACAGATTCTATCTGTTCTGTCATAGCTTATGCATGTCTTAAAAATCAAATTACTGAAAACAACCATGTTGCAGCATGTCTTGGAAAAATTAACAAGGAAACTGAGTATGTGCTCAATTATTTCAAGGTTTCTCCTCCCCGGTGTCTTCCTCATGTAAAGACGAGGGTAAAGGATGTTATGGCTTCACCGGTAATTACCGCTTCACCCGGTTTGTCCATTAGGGATGCGGGTGAGCTGATTTACAGGCATAATATCAGAGGTTTGCCGGTTGTTGATGAAAGTTGCCATTTACTTGGAGCTGTTACCGAGAGGAGTATAGCGCATCAATACATTGAAGAATTAAAAATTAGAAGCTTGAGCGAGGTAAAGATAAAGCTCGAAAAAATTGCTGAAACTCTTGAAGGAGAAATAATAGTTGGAAATCCCGGGAATATCATTTCGGGAAGTGTTTTGATTGGAGCGATGCTTTCGGAAACGATGGCAGATTATATTAGTCCCGGAGATATAGTTATTTTGGGAAATCGTCCGGGAGCTCAGATAACAGCTATTAAGGAAGGTGCTTCGTGTCTTGTTATAACGGGTGGTTTTGTTCCTTCTGAAAAAATTAAGAATATGGCCAAGGAAAAATCTGTGGCCATAATAGTTACAACATATGATACTTTTGCAACTGCTCGATTGATAAATTTAAGTATCCCCGTTGATAGAATAATGGAGAGACAAGTCTTTACCGTGCGGGAAGAAGATCTTTTAAGCGAGGTTACTAACGACATTTTAATTTCGGAGAGCAGACAAGCTTACGTTTTGAATTCTAACAATTCTGTAATTGGTGTGATTGCGCGCTCGGACCTTGTAAATCCGGTAAGAAGAAAGGTGATTTTGCTGGACCACAGTGAAAAGAGCCAGGCGGCGGAAGGAATTGAGCAGGCAAACATTTTGGAGATTATAGATCATCATCGCTTGGGTGACATTCAAACTGCGGAGCCGATATTAGTTATAAGCGAACCGGTCGGCTCGACGTCAACCATAGTTTATGAGCAGTTTAAAAAGGCGGGCGTTGAGATTCCAAAAGATATGGCCGGAATACTTATGGCTGCTATTTTATCAGACACAGTTCTTTTAAAATCGCCCACCACAACTTTGAAGGACGAAGCGGCGGTAAAAGAATTGGGGAGAATGACGGATTTAGCCCCCATGAAATTTGGTATAAAGATGTATACCGAGGGTTCCGGAGTATCCACGATGAGCCCAAAAGAATTAATCCTTACTGATTTTAAGTTATATAACTTAAATGATATCAAAATAGGTATTGGGCAAGTTGAAACAACTGATTTAAAAGTAGTTTTGGATAAAAAGGACAGCATTTTGCGGGAAATGGAAAAAATTAGAGATGATAAAGACCTAACTCTTGTGTTAATGATGGTTACAGATATTATAAAGGTCGGAACGGAATTTTTGGCAACGGGGAAAATTAGGTTGGTGGAGAAGAGTTTTGGTGTAAAACTAAAAGATGGAAGCGCGTTTATCCCCGGTGTAATTTCTCGAAAGAAACAGGTGGCTCCCGCAATAATGCGGTCAATTTAAATGTTGTTTACAACAGAGAGATTGCTTCATTGAAACTAATAGTAATTTATAGAGATTAATTGTAATTAATGGTAACTAATATCACTAAAAGTTCCGCGGACGTAAGTCCGGGGGTGTATCGGGCTCCTAAGTCTTCTTATTGGGATATAATAAAGAACTATGGAGAACAGAAGACAAGCCCACTGTGTTTATAGGTGTCAGTATCATATTGTTTGGATACCAAAGTATCGATACAAGATATTGACAAATGGGGTTGATAAGTACCTAGAAATCAAACTTGATGAGGTTA
>DFBH01000004.1 GCA_002366545.1 Candidatus Oleimmundimicrobium americanum
GTATTCCTTGCAATGACACCTTTACCATCACTGCCTACCTGCCAATAGGCACGGCAAACCCGAAGGACGTGGCAATCCATCAGCGTCATTGCGAGGCGAAGCCGTGGCAATCTCAAGATTTTAAGTACTTTTATCCCCGGAAGAGATGTAATCGGAAAACAAAAACCAATTTTAAGGTTATAATCAAAAATATACGTTAAACCATTAGGGAGGAAAATATGGCCGCTGAAAAAATGAAGGAAATAAAAATACACTTACCGGAAAAATTACAAGGTGGGGTTTACGCTAACAATATGTCCGTATCCCACACCAAAGAGGAATTCGTCATGGATTTTCTAATGATCGCTCCTCCCGCCGGAGCCGTTACGGCGCGCGTCATCACAACCCCCGGAAACATGAAGCGCATCATCGCAGCCCTGCAAGATAACATGAAAAAATATGAACAAAAATTCGGGGAAGTTAAGGCGGCAGAAACACCAAGGGGAACCATCGGCTTCGTCCCGCCTACAAAGCATTGATTGATGGGTTGCGATAAAACTAACGTGTGGATCAGCGGCAGCGATTAGCTGCCGGCTATAAAAGCCTTGTTAAGTGTTTGATTAATTTTCTTCAAAGTAATCAGAGTCAATAGTCTTAACATGATAGTTGTTTACCGTCGATAGCCCGATACTATGTTCTATCATCAAATTTGCAAGACGTTCTCCATCAATCAAGATAATTTTGTATTCTACTTGTCCGACAAACTCGTAAACACTGTTTGGAAAACTCGAAGTTGTAATGAATATCCCTTTTTTCGCCTTCTTAGATGCAAGTGCCCCTGTAAAATCACGGATTTCTTTTACAGGAACAGCATTATCCCACCTCTTTGCTTGAAGATATATAACATCAAGTCCGAGCTTATCTTCATTGATTATTCCGTCGATTCCCCCGTCTCCAGATTTCCCCATTGCTTGTCCCGCTTCTTTTCTTGAACCTCCGTAGCCCATCGTAATAAGCAAATCTATAACAAGTTTTTCAAAAAATTCTGGTGAGCATGATTTTACAATATCAAGTAACTCTTTAGATAATTCGGAATGAAGTTTTTGGTAAGCGTACTCAAGGGATTCTTCTGGTGTTTGGTCAGCATTATTGACAAGCTGGGTTTGTAATAAATGCCCATTGTCTTTTTTATCTTTCTTTATTGACTGAAACTCTACAAAATCGTCATATCGTGTTAGGAATTTAGAAGTTATTTTAGTTGGTTTTTCTTTTAGAAGTGATAGCCCTTTTTCACTAATTCTAAAATGGGCTCTTTTAGGGGAAGTTAGTAGCCCTGCCTTTTTTAAATAAGTTCTTGCCCAGCCCACTCTGTTTCTGAAAACAGGTTGTCGTCCACTTGGCAAAAGCTCTCTCAATTCATCGTTAGTCAATTTGAATTGTTCTGCCAAGGCATCATAGATTTCACTCAGTCCATATTCTTTACCGTCTGCTAAATACTTGAGAAACGGTAACATTATTTCTTCATATTTTGGAATCATTCCCCCTCCTCATTTGGCACACAACAATCTGCTGAAGCGATTTATTGTGTGCCTTTTACAAAATCTCGATTAAAACTGCCATTTTTACATCCCCAAGATTTGTTGGATAGAACCGAACTTTCTTCCCGACCATTTTTGGTTTATTTTGATCTGCCTCAATGATGTCTTTCTCCATAAAGAAAAATTGTTCTTCAGAATCACTATTTATGAAGCCAGAATCAGCTCTGATATAATCTATTAATCCTTCTATTTTTCCTGGTAATGTTGCATGATCTATTAAATCTTGATTTATCGAAGCAACACGAGATATCCATTTCCCCATATCCATTGAGCGATCATGATAAACCTTTTCAGAATCTTCATATCTATGAGTTGGTAGTTCTTTCAAAACAGCGTATGAATAATCAATAGAATATACGGTGCTTCTTCTTCCTGAGCCAAGTTGCTCCACATTGATTAAATTATATTCCTGAGATTTGCCGGTATATTTATACAACGGCACATTAGGAAAACTGAACTTAAAAGAACTTCGCGCTTTACATACTGCGGTTATATTATCAAGAAATTCTCTATCTTGTTGATTAAATAGTGTTTCGGTTTTTGTGGCATGTTGCTTCAGTGCATTTAATGCATGTCCCTTGTTAACTTTCACTACACAATTATTTTCAGAATATGCGGTATTCATAACCATATCTAGAAGCTGAATTAAGCGCCTCATATTGCCACTTGAGGCATACATAATCTGTTCAAGTCCATCGCCGTAAATGCCAGATTTTGTTAATTCAAAAATATCCTCTGGTTGAATTGAACTATCAATATAGACATGTGGGTTGAGGTATTTTTTGATAATATGATAAGCTCTTTCTCTATACCTTTTGTAACCAACTTCATCAGAAACCGAATCTTCCAACATAACAACATCGCCATATCTGGTTTCAGTCAGCATATCTGAATATGAATTAGGATATACAGCTATTTTGGTTCTAATAAATGACGCTGTCCTGAATTGATTCATTAAGATTTCAAATGAACACGGTGTCTTCTCTTGGTCTCTAAAAAAGTTTTTATCTAATGAACCAGCTTCATCTATTAGTAATAAAATCTTTCCATCCTGTTCTTCAAGTAGGTTTTTATAACACTCCTCAATATCCTTTATTCCTGGATTTGGTTTAACCTTTAGTTCGGCAAAGTTGGTCTTTTCCCATTCAGAAGAAACTTCAATAAATTTTGGCTTAACATCACCCTTCAGCCCTAATTCCGTTGTAACTCGCTCTACGTATTCATCACTCCCTAACTTTGCTAGTTGCTTCATGCTGGATGATAGTTTGAGACTCTTAGGAAAATCCTTTGGCAATAATTGAATTCCCCTATGAAGAGCTGCCAATTCTGTTGCATCTTCTAAACATAAATATATTGATGTCAATTCTTCAATAATTTTGATAATAATAGCACGGTAAATATCCTCGGGTCTTGATATGTGTTGAAAGTCATTCAATCTTATAAACACCGGTAAAATCAATTCCTCTTCTCGATCAATCAAGCTCGGAACTAAAACCGAAAGATAGTAAGCATGGTTTGCGCGAAGATACATTGTTTTTCCTGATCCCATACGCCCTTTAATTATCGTGTTTTCATAATCAAATGGCGTTGTTAGCCCTTCTGTGGGACTGACAAATAGATTGAGAATATTAGCAATATCATATTCATCTGCATTTCTAACCTTGAACGGTCTTTCTCTAAATATTTTTTCCATAATCTTAGTCTCTTCCTGATTTATCATTCACATAACGGCCTGAGTTGAGCTGCAGCCCGCAGGGCTGCCTGCTCGAACGGATTGTTCTCGAGCGCGAATCAGCGCGCGAGGGAACGTTTTTATCCGTAAGAGCTCTCGGCTCGGGCCGTTCCCGAGGCGCGCAGCGCCTCGGGAACTTATTAATATACCGAATTCCACAATCTACAGTTAAAATTCAAGTCAAAATAGAGTTTCCCTCTAAAAATTCCCGAAAACTGTAGATAAAATACCTTATAAATTCATAAATGTCGTCCAGAGCTTGTTATGCCTTAATTTCATTTATTGGCAATATTTGTCTGCCATGTCGAACCGTGATAATAGATATTTGTTTGGTTTCGATACGATAAATGATGCGGTAATTGCCGTAAATTAGTTCTCTAAATTGATTATCATTAATTTCGGGTACAATCCGTCCGCTTTCAGGAGACGATTTTAGCTGCTCAACTTTAGAAAATACTGTATCAATCCATTTTTCTGCCGCTGACGGTTTGTCTTGGGCAATATAATCGGCTATTTCCGATGCTCTATCGACAGCAAGAGGAGCCCAGATTATTCTCATCTTGTGATTCGCTTTAATAGTTTCTCTTTTGCATCATTATGGCTGATTCCTGCTCCTTTTTCCAGTTGATTGAGAGAGGTTTGAATATCTGATAGAAGCTCGATTTTCTCTTGCATGGCTTCAAATTCATTTGCACTTAAAAGGACCGCGACACCTTTCCCATGCTGTGTAATTATCAACGGTCTTTTAGTATCGTGAACTTGCTTTATGAAGTTTGCCATGCTATTCCTGACTTCTGACAGGGGCCTGATATCTTGATCAATTTTTAGTTTTTGCATATTGCACCTCATTGAGTACGTATTTTGTACATTATACCGCACACATTATGGTACATGCAAGTGTTGTTTTCGGACGTTATGTTGTCTTTTTATATTACCACTTCTTCGCCATCTTTAACTTCCAATACTGGAAAATTAAAATGGTGCTTATATTCATTTCCTCTGAATGTATGAATCGGAATTATGCACTTGGGTTTAATAGCATCCGCCATCTGATTAAGTGATTCGATATCAGCATGACCACTTGTGTGGATTTTAAGAATATTAAACCGTCTGCACTTCAGATAATCAATAAATTTAGCAGTATACTCTTTTTGCAAATAACCTTCCCATAATGAGTAGATCAAGTTACCGCCATCAATATTTTGAATATGTTTCAAGTCAAACTTCATTGAAGGCCTTACGGTCATGACAATATTCTTCTTGTTATTACTTATTTCTTCTTTTGTGATTTTATGGCTACGAAACTGATATAGTAATTTTTCATTATTTTCATCTGCTAGCCGCTTACAAAGAAAAAATGGGAATATTACTTTGATGTCGTTAAAATCCTTTGAAGGAAATGGTAACGATGCAAACTCTGAAAGCCTTTTTAATACGGTTGCTGTATACACATCAATAACAAACAGTTTCCCTGTTCTTTTGCATGCACGGTAAATTGACACCAGCCTGTCTATGTTTTGACCTGATGTATAAATGAGATTTATTTCATCATTACTTGAAAAAATGTTAACCAACTCTTTTTCAATCTCTGACTCGGACTTATCTTTTTTGGTATTCCTTTCAATTTGAGTTCCTTCTAATAATAAATAGTCAACATTAATTGGAGCATTATGGATAAACCATTTGAAAGCTTTATGCTTTCTTCCGTGTCCTCTGAAATCGCCTGAGTAAAATATCGAGTTCCCATTCGATTCGATTAAGAACGCATATGCATCAAATGCAGAGTGATCCATCCAAAATGGAGTGACTTTAATGTCACCAATTATGAAGGGTTTTGATTTATCAAAATATGTATAATTCTTTATTGGATTTTGTTGCGGAGTAAAAACACCCGTCAATTCAATTATTTTATGAGTGGCTTCCCCTAAAAAATATTGAATTTCAGGATGCAAAAAACTACTAAAGCCATAATGGTCAATATGTGGATGAGAGATTATCATCCCATCAATTATTTCATTTGAATCAGCGTAAAATCCTTGAATATCGGGAAGAATTCCTTTAGTTATCAACTCATTAACAAGCAAATCTTTATATTTGTTAAAATCAAACTCGCTGCCATCTTTTTCAACCAAGGGCATCCCTATATCGATAACGATTCGAGTATTCTCGGTCCAAACTTCAACACAAGAACCACCAATTTCTTGTGTTCCTCTATGGATTTTAAAATGCATATGCTCTACTTTCCGTCTAATCTAAAACAATTACGATATGTTTTAATGGGCATATTGAAACTATAAGTGTTTCTTCCATGATATATGCAGCCAAAAGCAATTTCCTTAAGCAGACTATTCAAGCGACCAGCGTTATTAGAAATCCAATCTCTAGTGCAATCACCAACTAAAAGGATTGGTTTATGAATTAATTTATATTGTAACAGAGAGTCTTCGGTTACAAATGGCGGCAGGATCTGAAGCTTTTTCTTGATCTGAAAAACCATATCATAATATTCGATTAATTCTTTGCAATTTTTCTCTGCAAAAATTCTATATTTTTTTAATTGAACATCGATAGATTCTGGATTTTTACAATTTACAGAATAAAGCCTTTCATCACCTATTGTTTTTAATTCCACAAACGCTATTTCTTTTCTTTCTGTGTCAACCCATACAAGGTCAATCCGTCCTTTTGACAGTTTTTGATCTACATTAATCGAGAATTGAAACTCAGTATCAATAAAAAAGCCTTTCGGCTCCTTTACATTGCCATTATTATTAATTACATATTGCCCTTGTATCCCCTTTTCCGAGTCATTTGGGTAAAATTTCCTAATCCTCTTCTTGATTTTATCGAGCGATTCTTCTTCAAAATTGTTTATGTCGATTGTTTTTTGTTCATTTAAAGAGACGTTTCCATCTTGAAATTCAAAAGGCAGATAATCAGTATCTCCTTGCAGAGGGATATATTTAAAGTGTATTTGTGCCCTGAAATCTCTGGCTTCTTCTAATTTCATAATAGAACCGCCATTATAATATACATTTAAATGATTGTCTTTTCTTATACCAATGTATAAATCAGGATCTGATTTTAAATTGTTCCACCATTGTGGAGGATTGTTTTTCAGTCTTTCAAACAATGCATGGTCAATTTTAAGGTTTGTTTTCACTTCTATATCCTTTCGATTTCTACAACATAACGAGGCCATCATAATTCAATGGTTTAATCATACATTATCATTCCACTATTAGGATCGAGATCGAATTTTGTTGATTTGCAATTTGGACATCTTGGAGGTGCTTTGAATCGAAAATTACCACCACACTTGCAAGCTTCCATCAAAACCTCCACTTCAGCATGATACCGAGATTCGGTTAGAGATTCTCCGGGATATTCTTGTTGGATTTTCTTGTCTGATTCCATCGATGCAAGACAATAAGGACCCGGAAGACCTTTGACGAACCTCAGATGAAGATCCCCAAGATCGTGAAATTGTACTTCTCGTTCACGCCCACATACATCACAACGCAACTTGTGAAAGAAAAATCCTCTTCCTTCATTTATTTGATATTTAGTTCCACAATCTTTGCATATAACTGAATAAGATGATCCCACCTATGCCTCCAAATGTGTGCCTAACGATCAAGTTAACCAGCCGCACCTACGAACTTGTAGAAAATTGAACGGCGCTTTTCGCGGTCTGGTGCAGCGCCTGGTTGGGTAATATATGAATTGATTTGAACTTGTGATTACTCTTTGAATAATACTCTCTGATCAAATTTTTAATCGTGTCAAACACCCTTTGCTTTTTTGCCAAAAAGATAAAAGCGAGGTCATCTTCTCGGTATGCGCACACCAGATTACTGTCAGTTGTTGATGAAGCTTGTTTGATTTTTTTGTCTACAGCTTCCTGATGGATATGTTTGTTATTTGGGAGGTGTTGATAAATCATTAGAAAAGATGATTTATCTAACATTTGGTATAAAAAGGAAGTCTCACCATCGAGAATGTATTTTTCTCTCCCCATTTTTTTCAAGTAGGAAGGTTTTCCAGTTTCAAGCCCAGTGTCAGGGTCGACAAATATTAGTGATTTTTTTTCTTTCAGAATATCAGAGAATAATTCCCAGTATTCCGAACGGCTTGAATCTTCAAAAAATGTTTCATTAACAGGCTGAATGGTTTTGTATGATTTAGAATATTTTTGTAGCCATCTTTCCCAATGATTAAGATCTTTGGTTGAACAATTTGCGATGAGTGCAAGTAGATCTTTTGATTTTCCTTCTACTGGTTTAGTGGATTTATTCCCTTCATTATCAATTCTATAATTGGTTAGCATTGGGATGAAAACGTAATTGGTTGCCCCTCTATTTTCTAACAGGAAGGAAATAAGATCATATTTGAAATAATCTCTGCTGTCGCCGAAATACCTTAGTTGAACCACGTTTTTTCCTTTTACGCCCGACTTATCAATATACTGAGTTCTATAATATCCAACTGAATTTTAGTGTCAAGATGAGATCTCCCTTCATAAACGTCCCGAAATCGTAGATATTTGGTTAAAATGGTTTCCTAAGTAAAGTCAGCGGGTCTATTTTTTGACTTTTGACTCTTGACTAGCGAAGCGGTTGACTTCTGACTTTACTCATTACCCCATCCCCTTCTCTTTCAATCACCCAACCAATCCTTTGGATAAATTGGCTGGTTTATCATGGAGAGCAAATCTTCTTCTGAGCTATTTAGAACCCACTTTTTAAATTCGCTAAACAACGCTTTTTCGTCTTGACCTTCTTCATGTCTAATTGAATCGGAGAGAGATAGCTTCCCTACCGAATCACACAACTTAATTTTCCTCGATAGACCGCTTCCGGAAACTTCAACCAAGCCCAATTCTTTAAACACTCTGAGCCCCGCTGAGACCCCGTTTTCGTTCAAAAAAGTTCTTCCGAAAAATTCAACCTCACTTAGTATATCTTTGTTGGTCATCTCAAACCCTTCAAGCGACCCTTTTGAGATATTCTTCAAAGCCCTGTAAAGATTAACCAGCTCTTTTCTGGAGGGAGCCATAGATTCGAGAATTAACCTGTTTATTTTGGCATCCTTCTCGCCAAACAAAATGTGGATGTTTGATGCTTCATCGTCTCGACCAGCCCTTCCGCTCTGCTGATTGTAAGTTATAAAGCTAAAGGGCATGTGATAAAGAAAGATGTTACGTATATCCGGTATGTTTACTCCCTCGCCAAAGGCACTCGTGGATACCACCGTTAAGAAATCGCCGTTCCTAAACCTTTCTTCAACTTCACACCTCGAGCTCGAATCCATGCCCGCGTTATAATAGACGATTCTATTTCTCAGATGAGGCGCGGATTCTCTAAGCGCCGAGGCAATTTTGACGCTCTGCTCCCTGCTGTTCACATAGATAATCGACTTCTCTTGTTGAGCTATGACATCTTTTATATAAAGGTCTTTTTTTCTTATCCCTCTCTTATCGATTAATCTTAAATTTCTCCTCACGTTCGGATCGATAACAACCTTTTCTATCCCCAATGTTTTATGTATGGTTGGGGCGACCTTCTCTCCGGCCGTAGCGGTTATGGCAAGAACTAACGGGTTCTCCATCGAAGTTATAACTTCATTTAGTCGGCCATAAAGCGGCCTGTGAAGCTGAGAAGACGTGCTTACATGATGACTCTCATCAACCACCAAAAAACCTATCCTCTTCTTCAATTTATCGAATTCAAACTTGTTGTGATAGATAAACTCCGGCGTGGTCAAGACGACGTGGGCTTCCCCCGAAGCAAGCGCGGCAAAAATGCTTTCCCTTTCATCAAAATCCACATCTCCCGAAAGATGAACAACGTTAAGCCCAATTTCACCAAAAACATGCTTTAAATAACAGTACTGGTCATTTATGAGAGATCTTAGAGGATATAAAATCACCGAAATTTTGTTATCTTTGATGGCTTCAATGGCAGAAAAGATATGAAATATTGCCGACTTTCCCCTGCTTGTGCCCATAATCGTCAAGCAATTTTTTCCTTGTAAAAGATTTTCTAATGTTTCTTCCTGCTTTTCGCGCAGTTTGTTTCCATTTAAAAATCTTTTGGCAAGCTCGTTTACGAGCGTTGGTTTATCAAGATTTTTCAATTCTTCGGGCACCAACGATGCAGCTCCCTGCTCGATAACCCCATCAATCTTCTTCTTTTTAACCAAAATATTTACGCCAAGATGCTTGTCCGTCTCTTTTCCGGTAACTTCGGTAACCCTTCCTTCGTATTTGCAGCCCGAATCCATAACGGGAGCAAGATGTTTGGCCATTGCGGCTTTTATATAGCCCAGATTATTTCCGTTCTCATCATCTATGCGGATTGCGTTTTCATCGTGCGGATTGTCCGGTTCACGTATTAAATCCAAACGGGTTCCCATTTTAAGATTTGCCAAAACATCCTGGCGCCCCTCAAAAGTAACTCCGGCAACCTTGGAATAGAAAGAATCCGCATCGCCTATGTTTTTATAGTCCTCATCCTTGATGATTTCAAAAGCATCGGTGAACAACTTTTCTACAAAATCGTCCCTGCCCCCAATGACGGATGGTTTCGTTGCTTCTTTAAAAACTTTCAAATCCACCAGCTTCAACTGCAATTCTTCCCGGCCGTTCCACTTATTTTTATCGAGTGTAAATGCCAGGTCGGCAGTTACCGGCTGATAGTCTTTTTCAAAACCGTCCTTTGGATAATTGAAACTGATACCTGAGATGCTTGTTCCGTTTCCGAGAACTGAAAATTTTAAATGCTTTCCGCCCCCAACGTAATTTAAATTGTTTAATAAGGTATTTTTTAAAGATAAAACCGGAGTTGGATTTCCAATTCCAAAAGGAGAGAGCAGCTCAATCTCCTTTAACAAGGTTTCGTTAACTTGAGAGATGTGTAAATCTAAGTCTATGGATAATTTAGGAATCAAGTCGGCTTCATCAAGCGTTTCATCCGCTATCTGATTTATTTTTTCTCTGAAGGAGCCGAGATGTTTCACCGGAAGAGATAGGCCGGCGGCACAAGCATGACCACCATAACGCTCCAAGATTTCATCACACTGTGATAAAGCATCAAAAAGATGGAACCCCGATATGCTTCTGGCCGAGCCGCTGGCTTTGTCGGCTTTTATTGTAAAAATAAATACAGGACGAAAATATCTGTTGAGAAGCCGCGAGGCAACGATTCCCTTAACTCCCTCATGCCATCCCTCGGATGCTACCACTATGACCTTTTCTTTATCAAAATCAACCTCTTTTTCAACCTTTTCAAGAGCTTGATTTAATATCTTTTCCTCAAGATTTTGTCTTTCCTTATTCTTTTCATCTAAAAATTTTGCGGTCTTCTTCGCAAACTCAACATCATCGGTTAACAACAATTCAACACATTTGCTCGCATTCGTCATGCGGCCTCCGGCATTCAGACGTGGAGCCAGCCAATACCCTACCTGTCCGGCTGTAATCTCCTTATCATTTAGCCCCGAAACCTCCTTAAGGGCGATCAACCCCGGCCTTTTTGTCGCATTTAAAATTTCTAAACCTTTTTTTACAATTATTCTGTTTTCTCCCAACAAAGGGACCATATCGGCAACGGTTCCAAGAGCAACTAAATCAAGATAATCAGCAAGCTTTATGTCAGCATTCAAGTCTTCGCACAACGCTTGAACGAGTTTAAAAGCGACACCCACGCCCGCAAGTTCCGAATAAGGATACGTGCAAATATCTTGTTTGGGATCGATTACCGACAATGCTTTAGGAATGCTCTCTCCGGGCAGGTGATGATCGGTTATGATAATATCTAAGCCAATCTTTGAGGCATAACCGACTTCTTCGAGGGCCGTAATGCCACAGTCCACGGTTATAATTAAAGAGGAATCGGCCTCTTTTAGTCTTTTTAAAGCCAATTTATTTAAACCATATCCCTCTCCAAAGCGGCTCGGAATATAAAAGTTAGCATCTGCCCCAAGTTTCTTCAGCACCAAAACCACGAGAGCCGTGCTGGTAATCCCGTCAACATCAAAATCACCGTAAACAGTTATTTTCTCGCCGCTTGAGATGGCTGTTTTTATTCGATTTACAGCAAGCGACATCCCCGACATTAAAAAGGGTTTGCTAAGGTTTGATAAGGATGGGTTTAAAAAAAGTTTTGCTTCATCAGATGAGACAATATTCCGATTTACGAGAAGGCCGGCAACGATCTTGGAGATACCGAGTTCTTTAGAAAGCAAATCACATACCTCGTGATGAGGTTTTGAGATTTTCCATATTTTCTTACCGGAAAATGAAGATTTACTCGGTGGCACCCGCTCCTCCCATATGATCAGCCAAAGACTTCAACCAAAGGCTGATGGTTCTCTGGCATAGATTGTCCTCCGGACAAAACAAAATTAATCCGTAATCTCCGGTTCCATCTCTTTGGATTCCTGAATTTCGTTCTCGAGATCGTTCAGTTCTTTCTTCTGTTGCCTGAGACAAACCTTGGCTTTCCATATACTTTGAAGACTGGCAAGTATCCCTAAAACAGCACCAACTATGACAGACACAACGATAACGAGAGCCAGCGATACATTGGTTTGCCCAAACAAATAAGAAATACTGATAATGGCCACATTTTCAATGGCAAACAGCGTAACCCCAAGGATTAAGATTAGAATAAGAATTAAAATCCACTGCATTTTTTATCTCCCTCTCAAGACTTTCCGGATTTAAGAATCACCGATATAACCCAAATCCCCAAAAGCACCGCAACGGCAAACCAAGCGATACCCAAAGCCCCTTTATCCAAACGCGTCGCGAGCAAAGCCGAACCAACAATAATGGCGGAAACCACCAAACTCGCAGCCAAAATATCTATCTTAGAGTATAACTTCTCCAAGCCAACATGCCTATACTTTATTTGAAATTCCCCGCCTCGTGCCTGATTCAATATTTCATGCAACTGTTTTGGGTAATCAAGCAGGTAAAGAGAGTATTTTTTTAATTCATCGTAAACTTCGTTCAGGGCCATTTTGCCGGTATATTCCTTCTTGATTAAGTTATAAAGATAAGGTTTAGCAGTTTCAAAGACATTAAAATCCGGATACAGTATTGTCGCGGTTCCCTCAACGGTTATTAAAGCCTTAGCTAAAAGAGCATAATCTCTGGGAATCCTTACGTGGTGGTCATAAAGAAGCTTTAAAAATTCTCTACCGATAATATTTACTCTTATTTCCCCCAAACTCTTACCATAATAATTGGCAAGAATTATTTTTAAATCGTTCTTCATTTCAGCCATTTTTTCAGCCGAAATCTCGGCTTCCAATGCTTTGGCCTCTTCTATAATTTCATCGGGATCTTGCTTTAAAATAGCAAACTGTAAACGCACCATATGTTCCTTTGCTTCTTCTTTTACATATCCAACCATGCCAAAATCAAGATAAGCTATCTTTCCGTCAGGGGTTATAAAAATATTTGAAGGGTGAAGGTCGGCATGGAAGAAACCGTCAATCAACACTTGCTTCATAAAGACCTTTGCACCGTATTCCGCCAATTCCGTGGTGTCTATACCTAACAATTCCGGTGTAGCTATATCGCTAATCTTAGTGCCCTCGATAAACTCCATGGTTAAAACCCTGGTGGTTGAGTAATCCCAGAAAATAAGGGGAATTTTTATCTTTGGATCATCATGAAAGTTACGCCTGAATCTATCGGCGTTTCGCCCTTCGATTTTGTAATCAAGTTCCCTGTGTAAGGAATCCGAAAATTCCTGCACAACTCCAACAATATCGGTGATTTTAACTCTATCTTTTATCAATTCAACCACAGATACAAGAAGGCTCAGATCTGACTCGACAATCTTCAAAGCTTCGGGTCTTTGCACCTTAACCGCGACTTTGCTGCCATTCTTTAAATAACCTTTATGAACCTGCCCTATCGAAGCTGACGCAATAGGCTTGGGGTCAAAATCATCAAAGACATCTTCAAGTTTCTTTTCAAGCTCACCTTCAATAACTTCACGAACCGTTGAAAAATCCATAGGAGGAGCAAAATCTTGAAGTTTTTCAATTTCAAATATCACTTCCGGAGGAGTTAAATCCGGACGAACGCTCAAAATTTGACCGATTTTGATAAATGTGGGGCCAAGATCTTCCAGGGTAAGCCGAACTTGCTCAGCAAAAGTTTCTTTACGTGGACGAGGAAACTTTTTTTTCTTCTCGGCAAGAGGCAGATATTTTGCCAAACCGGAAGTTTCTATAAAATATCCAAATCCATGTTTTACGGCAACCGTTAATATTTGCTGAAGACGTCTCACGTCTCTTGCTTTTAAGGTTAGTTTTGCCATATATGCTCCCTCGGATTAAAAAAGCCAAAATGAAAAAGGACTCATTCTTTGCGAATAAGCCTTTTGTATTTTACTTTTCCATTGAAGCAATCTTTTTCTCAAGCGCATCTATTCGAGCTTTCATTTTCTCAACTTCCTCGGCCGGAACAAGCCCCACCTCTTTTAGAGCTTTATGCGTTACTTCGGGTATTCTTTTCTTTAAATCCTCTTTTTCTTTTTCAACTTCTACCGCAAATTCATCTAAAAATTTCTTTTTTTCCTCCGGAGTCATCTTCCCTTTCTTAATTGTATCTCTTATAATATCGTCTGCCATTTCGTGAGCTAAAAGCCATGCCGCAAAGAAAGTGGTAACGCCCTTTTCCAATAAATCAGACATTTTAATCATCCCCTATCAGTAACCGCCTATATATTTTTATCATACCACCGGCAACCAGTGTGTATCAATTAAAAGATACCTTCCGGACTTCAGCTATCGCTGCCAGGAAAATCATTAGAAGCAGCCATTAGCCCTACTAGTCGGGAGTCTGTTAGTGGAGAGTTGGGAGTAAATTCAA
>DFBH01000067.1:0-1180 GCA_002366545.1 Candidatus Oleimmundimicrobium americanum
ACGTAAGTCCGTGGTAGTTCATTGAGTTCACAACATATCTTGCCGAGATATTTAAAGTAAAAAACAAAGAGAATGGAAATAAAGGAAACATAGTATACACATATGAAAGCAAAGAACTCTCCCAAGATTTTACCTTTGTCTGGGACGGGAAAGACGCGGAGGCAAATCTTGTTGAAAACGGTGTTTATACGGTAAGATTGAGCGTGCTGGATAGAGCCAAAAACGAAACTTCTTTTGAGTCAAAGGTTAACGTGAACAATGAAGCCGGAAGTAAGTAAAAATGTTTACGATTATTGCTTGGCTGCTGGTTTGTTTTTTTCATACTCTAAACGTTGTGTCCTTTCTATTTTCCAATTTCAAATTCTCCTATGTCCGTTCCCCCATACCTTTTACCCTATATTTTTGGTTTTCCTGGTAGCTGGTGGCTGGAGACTGACAGCTGTTTTGCGTTATACTTTTAAGAAAAATTACTAAAAAATTATTTAAGGGAAACTATGAAATTATTTAAAAAGGGTAGCAAGGGGAGAGAGATAGAAGATATACAGATGAGGCTGTCCGAACTGGGGTACAATATTGGGCCAGTGGGGACAGATGGAATATTCGGTAATTTTACTGATGCGGCTGTAAAGAAATTTCAGCAGGATAGAGGGTTGATTGTAGATGGCATAGTTGGTGAAGATACCTGGCGTGAGCTTGTAGAGGCAACTTATAGGCTTGGAGACAGGTTTTTGTATCTTAAAACTCCTTATTTACGAGGAGACGATGTAAGGCAACTTCAAAAATGGCTTAACAGGCTGGGTTTTTCTACCGGTGCTGTTGATGGTGCGTTTGGGCCTACCACTGAGAGAGCCTTGATGGATTTTCAGAAAAATTTTGGCTTAACTTCTGACGGTATGCTGGGTTCTTCCACCCTGGATGCTTTTCATAATTTAAGAAACATTTTGCGTGTGGACTTTAAAGTTGCGTTTCCATGGGAAGAGAAGGTCGTGTCCACATCTTCCGTCGCTGCTTTTAAAGACCTCAAAGTTGTTGTCGATTTTGGCCATGGGTATCCCCCTGATCCAGGGGCTATAGGCCCGACGGGCCTTAAAGAGAGTGAAATTTGCGAAGATTTGGGTCTTCGCTTTGGGAATCTTTTGGAACTCTTGGGAGCCAAGGTTGTTTATACCAGGAAACAAGG
>DFBH01000067.1:1275-20829 GCA_002366545.1 Candidatus Oleimmundimicrobium americanum
TTAGCATATGCTGTCCATGAAGAATTGCTCTCATCTCTTGAGCGACCCGACGATCGTGTTCACGGGAAAAATTTTGCGGTTTTAAGGGAAACAAAAATGACTGCCATTTTACTGGAGCCGGTTTTCATTACTAATCCGGAGGAAGAGCTGCTTCTTAACGAGGAGAATTTTCGTCAAAAGATAGCGATAGCTGTTTTTGATGGGCTGAAAAATTTCCTGGGGATAAGCAAATAAAATTGCCAAAGGTTGTTTTATATGTTATTCTTTTTAAAATTTTTCATGGCATCTTCTTTAGGAGGAGATGGGCATTTTAGATAGTTTAAAGTCACAAAAAAAGAAGACCATAGCAATTTTTACCCTCATTTTTACCCTCATTTTTACTACCTCTGTTTTTGCTGTTCCAACTACTTTAAATGGCAAAACGAAAGAAGCTAAAGAACTAAAGGAAGAGTTGGATAAGTTAGATGAGAAATTAAGTATAGTTACCGAAAGATACGACGAAGCGCGTTATTCGCTAAACAAAACAAAAAAAGAGATAAAAAGCAATGAAGCCACTTTGGCTAAAGCAAACAAGGATTTAGTTAGGTATAAGCAAGCTCTTAATTTGCGCGCAGAGGGTATTTATAAGCATGGAGAGATTAATTTTATCGAGGTTCTCTGCAGCACCAAGAGCTTTGAGGACTTTATCGCGCAACTCGATTTGCTAAAAAGGATAGGCCAAAGTGACGCCGAGCTTGTTGAAGCGGTAACCGTGAAGAAAGCTGAGATTGAGACAAGCAAAAAAGAGCTTGAAGCAAAAAAAATTAAACAAGAGAAACTCGCAGAGCAATTAAAAACAAATAAACTTGAAGCAGAGAAGGAAATAAAAAAGAGAAACACCTTATATAATCAAATTAAAGACGAGATTGCCTTTTTAGTAAACGAAGAGACTGCTGGTCGTGCCCGGTTGGTTGAAAATACTCGCAATAGAAGAGTTGTTGTTTCAAGAGGTATGCCGAACGGCAGGGTGGTGGATATAGCCATGCGGTACCTTGGACGCCCTTATAGGTGGGGTGCTGCGGGGCCGAATGCTTTTGATTGTTCCGGGCTTGTTATGTATGTTTATGCTCAGATGGGGGTTAGGCTTCCTCACTCAAGCAGAGCTCAATATAGTTGCGGGGCTCGGATAAGCAGAAATCAACTTCAGCCCGGCGATCTTGTTTTCTTCGGACGGCCCATTCATCATGTAGGTATTTATGTAGGCGGCGGAAACTTTATTCACGCTCCTCATACGGGCGATGTTGTTTCAATCGACAGTTTAAGCAGTAGGGGCAATTATGTGGGAGCCTGTCGGCCTTAGACAGATGTCAAATGAGATTCTTCGATAAGACTATAGGGATTAAAACCAATAAATCGATCGAGATTTTAAATATTACCTCACAAATTTTTCAATCGGTGCAAGAAAGTAAAATTAGTGAAGGCATAACATTGGTTTATTCCCCGCATACGACCACGGCTCTCATAATCAACGAAAACGAACCCGGCCTTGTTAAAGATATGGAAGGGGCTATTAAATGTTTAGTTCCTTGGAACAAAAGTTATGCTCATAACGTCATAGACCATAATGCGCCATCGCACGTTGTTGGCGCATTTTTAGGAAATAGCTTGAATTTGATTGTTAGTAAAGGTACCTTGGAGCTTGGTACTTGGCAAAGCGTTTTTTTAGTTGAACTGGATGGCCCTCGTTCCAGAAAGGTTAGGATTAGAATAATTGGAAAATAAAACAAATTTACTTTATCACCCAATTTATCTTAAACATCTTACCGGTTTAGAACATCCTGAAAGGCCGGAGAGAATTACAGTTACTCTGTCTGTTCTTGAGGAAAAAGGCATTATCTCAAGAGTTATTCGGACTAAGCCTCAAAAAGTTTCTATGGAAAACTTGACTTCGGTACACCCAGTCTCTTATGTAAAAGAGATAAAAGAACTAACTTCCCAAGGTGGAGGAAATCTTGACCCTGACACCGTGCTCTGTCCCAACTCCTACGAAGCCGCTTTGTTTGCGGCGGGTGCAGTTACAACGGCGGTGGATGAGGTTTTAAATGGGGAATCGGATAACGCGTTTTGTTTGGTTAGACCACCCGGCCATCATGCAACTTCTCGAAAAGGTATGGGCTTTTGTATTTTTAATAATCTTGCCATGGGAGTCAAACATGCTCAAAAGCGCGGCCTCTCGCGTATTTTAATTTTGGATTGGGATGCTCATCACGGTAATGGCATCCAAGATGTATTTTATGAGGATCCCAACGTACTTTATATGTCGCTTCACCAGTATCCATGCTATCCGGGATCAGGTTATTTAGATCAGGTCGGGGTGGGGAAGGGCAGGGGTTTTACAATCAACTTTCCTTTACCTGCGGGGACGGGGGATGTGCTTTGTCTGAAGATTTTTGATGAAGTGGTAAATCCCATAGTTTATCAGTTTAAACCGGAGCTCATAATGGTTGCGGGGGGTTACGATGGCCATTTTGCAGATCCGCTCACCTCTTTAAAATTAACTGTCCCCGGATATTCTAAGCTTACTAAAAGGGTTTTGAATCTTGCGAAGGATGTTTGCGACGGAAAGCTTGTGATTTCTTTAGAAGGGGGATATGAGCTTAAGGCTTTATCGCACTCAATTGCCGCTACTTTAAACGTGATGGGTAATTTTGGTTTAAACATTAAAGACCCACATGGGTTACCTATTTCTGTTGATAAAGTGGATTTAAGTGTCATCGATAAAGTTAAAAAAGTTCAAAAAGAGTTTTGGAAAATTTAAGATAATTTTTTAACTTTATTATAAACGGGGGAAATAGTGGTGGAAATAGCAAAATTATTGAAGATTATGGACGAGAAAAATGCTTCTGACCTTCATTTAAAAGCAGGGAGCCCTCCTTGTTTCAGAGTGCATGGCAGTCTCATTCTTGACAGTAGCCCTTCCTTATCTGCTTCTGATGTCGAAAAAATGGCGAAAACATTGCTTAACGAGGAGAAGTTCTCAAAATTTAGAAAAGCAAAGGAGTTTGATTTTGCATATAGTCTTTCGGGGATTGGGCGCTTTAGAGTCAATATGTCATTTCAAAAAGGGCTAATAGCTATGGCGATAAGGAGAGTTGTTGCCGGAGAATATTTAGATGTAGAGAAATTGGGATTGCCGCCCGTGATAAAAAAATTGGCAGATGAGCCGAGAGGGCTTGTTTTAGTTACCGGAACCGCGGGTAGCGGAAAAACTACAACTTTAGCGGCTATGATTAACCATATAAATAAGGCGAAACGAGCTCATATAGTAACCATTGAAGATCCAATCGAGGTTTTGCATAAAGATAATTTAAGCTTTATTACCCAGCGAGAAATTGAAATAGATACCGAGTCCTACCAAGAGGCGTTAAAGAGGGTGGTAAGGCAAGACCCGGATGTAATTTTAATAGGCGAAATGAGAGATCTTGAGACGGTCAGGGCAGCTGTAAGCGCTGCTGAGATAGGCCACCTTGTTCTTTCAACTTTGCATACAATTGATGCTACAGAGACCATAAATCGAATAATAGATTTTTTTCCTCCATATCAGCAGAAGCAAATAAGGGCAATGCTTGCCGCGACTTTAAAAGGGATAGTTTCCCTTAGACTTTTGCCCAAAGTTGGTGGGGGCAGGGTCCCGGCTGTGGAAGCGATGGTTACCACCTCTACCACCAAAGAATATATTTTAAATGAAGCGGAGACTTCTAAAATTAAGGAAGCGATTGCTGATGGGGACTATTATGGTATGATGACCTTTGAACAAAGCTTGGAGAAGCTTTATCAAGAAGGAAAAATTTCCCTTGAAGATGCTTTGAACACAGCTGCGAATCCGCATGATTTCAAACTAATGTTACGGCAGAAAGGATTGGTGTAGCTAAAGCAGATGGCAGATAGCTTATGGCAGATGGCAGATAGCTGGTGACATAGTAACATAGTGACTTAGAAACCAAGTAGCCACGTAGCCAAGAAACTAAGGAACCAGGAAACTACCGACTCCCCGCTAAGAGACTCCCGACTGGGGGGTAATGGGTAAAGTTAAACATGGAGACATAGTTACGTGGTCACATAGAGACATAGTTAAAAGTAGCAGATGGCAGAAAGTTGAAGGGTAAAGGGTAATGGTCTGTCGATATAACATAGCGACGTAGAGACATGTGGCTATGTAACCAGGAAACCAAGGGACTAATGTATGGGTTAAGATCTTTCCGGGCACATGGTTGATAAATAATGATTTAAGTATATTATCATTAACCGTTTCCCATAAATTATAAACTGATTTTTCGGGATGTGGCTCAGCTTGGCAGAGCGCCACGTTCGGGACGTGGAGGCCGGCGGTTCAAATCCGCCCATCCCGACCAAATAGCATATAGCTGATAATTAAAGGCAGAGAGTGTGAGGTATCGAGCAGAGCAGAAGTAAAGGTAAGAGTACAGTTAAATGCCAGATACCTGGTACAGGGTCACCTGGTTTTACGAAAAAAAGAAAAACTACTTGCCTTCGGCAGACATGGTAATCAAGAATTAAAAAAGTTTTTATCGTTAGGTTGGCACTTGGGAGAATCTTTTTAAGAACTTTGTTCCGTTTTAAATTTTTCTGTGTTGTTTTTCTTTTTTTATTTTTCAGTTTTTAATTAAGAAAAATGTCGGCTAACAGTTCGTAGATTATAAGGTAAAGTTAAGACTATTAGCCATATGTTATAAGCTATTTGCCAGATTGGAGTTTAGGTGTCAGAATTGCGACAAGACCCGGTGACGGGCCGTTGGGTGGTTATCGCTACTGAGCGTGCTAAGAGGCCAGAAAGTTTTAGTCAAAGACATGAGAAATTGGTTAGAACTAAAGCAATTTGCCCTTTTTGTTATGGCAGCGAAGACATGACGCCGCCTGAAGTGTTAGCTTTTCGGCCCGAAAGTGGCAAACCCAATACTTCGGGATGGAAGGTGCGAGTAGTTCCAAATAAGTTCCCCGCTTTTACTATGGGAAACAAGTCAGAGGTTTCTATGTTAGGCATGCAGGAAAACCTCGGAATTTATCTTCGCATGCAGGGCTTAGGGGTTCACGAGGTTATAGTGAACAGCCCGGATCATTTTAAGAGTCTTGCTCTTTTAACCGAAGATGAGGTTGGATTGGTAATTGATGCTTATCGTTCTCGTTTGTTAGATATCAAAAATAATCCCGGGGTTGAATATGTTCTTATCATTGTTAACCACGGGAAAGAAGCCGGCACATCGATTGAACATTCTCACTCGCAACTTTTTGGGACACCAATAATTCCCCCACTTATAACCGAGGAGTTAAATGGTTCGCGCAGTTATTTTCATGAAAAAGGTCGCTGTGTGTTCTGTGACATTCTGTCTGAGGAATTAGGTTTAAATGAAAGAATAATTCTTGAAAGCGAGAATTTTTTGGTTTTTTCTCCCTATGCGGCCAGACAACCTTTTGAAACTTGGATAATTCCTAAAAGACACTCAGCCAACTTTGAGTCGATTTCATCAATTGAGAAAAAGGACTTTGCTTTTGTGTTAAAAAACACACTTTTAAAAATTTACGATGGATTAAATGACTCTCCTTATAATTTTTATCTTCATACCTCTCCATATAAAGTGGATACAGGAAAGTTTTACCATTGGCATCTTGAAATTTTTCCTAAACTTAGTATCCAGGCTGGTTTTGAGATGGGGTCGGGGACGATGATAAATGTTGCTTTTCCCGAGGAGTCAGCAAAATTTTTAAGAAATTTTTAAGAAATTTGAAGGGAAAAAGCCAATTATGTCTAATAAGTTTTTTAAAGGTACTTTAAAGGGAAATGTAAAGGGGGATAAAATCTTTGAGACCGGGACAACATCTTGCCAGCGTTCTTTTAATTGTAGTTAGTTTAGCTTTTGTGTCTATCTTTATTGGTTCCACGGGTCAACTTAGCTTATATTGGTATCTCTATATCATCCCAATATTTGTTGCTGCCGTTACTTATGATTTAATCGGCAGTTTAGTTGTTGGGATTGTCAGTGCGGGTGCTTTGGCTTGGTGGTTTTACTCTGGAGTCGAAGCCGGCTTAATAACCAATTCTGATGTTCTTGGTCACGAGGTAGTCTTAGGAACAGCGATTTTTATCGGTGCCGGTCTAGTTCTCGGTTTTATCTCGGGAAAGCAAAAAAAACAACAAGCACAACTGGAAAGGCTCTCCGTTCATGATAGACTGACAGGTCTTTATAACTATAGCTATTTTGTGGATAGACTGGATGAGGAGATTAAACGGTCTAAACGGTATGAAACCCCCCTCGCTTTAATTATGATAGATATAGACCATTTTAAGGAATTTAACGATGAGTTTGGTCATGAAAAGGGCAATAGATTTTTGAAAGACCTCGCGGGAATCATTAAAAAGAAGGTTAGAGATATAGATATTGTTGCTCGTTACGGGGGGGAAGAGTTTGCTGTTTTACTTCCAAATATAAACAAAGAGGCTAAAGAAGCTGCTGAGAGGATTCGTAAGGCAGTTGAAGCAGCGGAATTTGAGGGCGATATTGAACAACCGGTTGTTAAAAAAACAATCAGTGCGGGTATAGCGGTTTATCCAATAGATGCCGGCAATGATACTGAATTGGTGGTAAAAGCCGATGATGCTTTATATAAAGCGAAGGAAAGTGGCAGAAACATGGTTTGTGATTGAAAAAACTAAAAGTTGTTGAGGGGGTTTATGGGTGTATACCGAAAAACAAAAAATTAGGGTGATGATGTGTACCTCCCTTTATAGGATAGAGGGAGATATGTATATTATACCGGGGAGTCGGTTAACGGATACATTTAATGTTAAAACGCATGATTTTTTCCCTCTTACCAATGTGAAGGTAATGCATTCGTTGGAAGATAAGGTCTTTTACGAATTAAATTTTGTGACCGTTCACAGGGACTCAATTCTTCTTGTTTTCCCGGTTGAGGAGAAGAAGAGTGAGGTATGAGTTCAGGTTGCGGAATGTAAGAGTTTTCATAGATAAAATTTATAAATTTAAGAAAATGTGGTGAATTACGTAAAGTTAAAATTTTTAGGAGGCGCGTAACTGTTGTTTCGTAGAGTTTTAAAATCGACACTTTTTCTTTTTATTTTTTGGGTGTTGCTTACAGGTAATTTCGGTTTTTCGAGTTTATTTTTAGGTGTCGCGTGCTCTTTTTTTGCTGCTTTGACTGCTCATGGTTTGTTGAAAGAGAATATAAGTAAGCTGGAAGGAAATTTTAAAATTTTTGTGAGGTTTATCTGGTTCTTGATTCAGCTTGTAGTTGAAATTGCTATAGCCAACATTGATGTAGCAGAGCGGGTATTAAATCCACGTTTGCCTATAGAGCCAGCCATCGTAAAGTACGATTGTCACCTTAAAGGCGATGATTCTCAAACAGTATTGGCAAATGCGATAACTTTAACACCGGGAACTTTAACGCTTGATATAGATAATAATGGGATTTATTACATACACTGTCTGGCCGATAAGCACGCGAAGGATTTAATGAACCGGAAATTAGAACACATGGTCAACTGGGTTTTTAGGGGAGTGAAGTAATAATGCAGAACTTTTTTCTTGCAGTTGGTTTAATTTTAGTCACTAATGCTTTTATTTGTCTTTTTAGAGCAATTATAGGGCCAACTCTTCCCGATAGGATAGTGGCAATTAACATAGTTGGGACAAAGACACTGGTTATTTTGGTTTTGATAGCTTATATCTTTGGCCAACATATGTATATAGACACGGCTTTTGTTTATGCATTGCTCAACTTTATCGTAACGGTGGCTGTAGCCAGGTATCTTGAAACAGGAGGATTGCCCAGTGCTTGATATTTTCATAAATACTTTGGTGATTATTTTTGCGTGTATAGGAATATTTTTTTTCCTTGTAGGGACGCTGGGTTTAATCCGTTTACCCGATGTTTATACCCGTCTCCATGCCGGAACAAAATGTGACACTTTGGGTGCCGGTTCCATCCTTTTCGCTCTTGCTATTTATGAGAGGTTTTCTATAAATGGTTTAAAGATGGTTGTTTTAGCTTTTTTAGTTATGGTGGCAAGCTCAACAACGGGACATGCAATTTCTCGCGCGGCTTATAAAATTGGTATCATGCCTTGGCGAAAAAAAGTTTTAGATGTTTTCCCGGAGGAGGAGAGCGAAAATGTTACGGAGTCTTGATGTTTTGCTTCTCATTTTTTTGTTGGTAACTGCGATTGGGGTAGTTTGCACAAAGGATTTACTTGGGGCCGCAATTATTTTTTCGGCTTATAGCTTTACTATGGCTATAGTTTGGCAGCAGTTAGGTGCGCCGGATTTAGCATTGACGGAAGCGGCGGTTGGCGCCGGGGTTACCACCGTTTTATTTTTAATTGCTATTAGTCGCACCGTGCGGAGGGAAGACGAGTGAAAAAAGGGATAATAATATTTGCTGTGTTTTTATTTTGGCTTTTATTAGTAAGCGCTATGGTGTCTTTGCCTCCAATGGGAAGTCCCGAAAACCCGGCTTATAGTCACATCGTTCCCCGTTATCTTGAGGAAGGGGTAGAAGAAGCGGGAGCCCATAATATTATAACGGGTATCATCTTAAATTATAGGGGTTATGACACGATGGGTGAAGTTACGGTTATATTAACAGCCCTCATGGGTGTTTTGGCCGTTTTGGGTCGAGAAAACCTTCTTCACCACACCTCGAAAGTGGACGAATCAACCATTGAAAGGAGCGTTATCGTAAAATGCGTTGTTCGCTTGCTCGTTCCTTTCATAATTTTATTTGCTCTCTATATAATCCTTCATGGGGCCGAGTCGCCGGGCGGGGGATTCCAGGGCGGAGCTATTTTAGGCGCCAGCGTTATCGCGCTTACATTGACCTTTGGGTTTAGCTTGACGGTAAAAAAATTACCCTTAAAATACAGAACGGTGTTTGAAAGTGCAGGGCCACTTGGTTTTTTTATTTCAGGTGTGATTGGCCTGTTTTGCGGTTTGAATTTTTTAACTTATATAATTCCCTCCGTGGCTCCGGCTTATCAAGATTTAATTCGTCATTTATTGCTTCTTATTATTGAGATAGGCATAGGGGTTGGCGGCGGGACGATAATTGCTTCAGTATTTCTCGCAATGGAAAAGGTGGGGAAAGAATGAACGATTTAACTGAGTTATTCAACAAGCTTTTTGTAAATTTTAATTATATCGTTGCCGCGACACTTTTTGTGATTGGTCTTTATACTGTTATTGCGAAATCGAATCTCATAAAAAAATTTATGGGTTTAAATATCATAGAGACATCGGTGTTTCTCTTTATAGTCTCCAGCGGAGCGATAGTTGGAGGTAAAGCACCTATTATCGGAGAAGGGGTAAGTTCTAAAACAGCTTTTGTTAATCCCATTCCCCAAGCTCTCATTCTTACCGGAATCGTTGTTGCAATGAGCACAACGGCGGTTGCCCTTTCTTTGATGATTAAATTGTATGAGCAATGTGGAACGTTAAATGCGGATAAATTAAAGGAGCTAAAGTAAAGCATGATAGAATTTTCGCAACATTGTCCGGTTCTTATGACGATAACTCTTATAATTGGAGGGGCTCTTACCCCCATAGTTAGCATATCGAGAAAGAAATTTTCTTTTTGGTGGGCTTTTTTCGTTTCCCTTTTAGCTTTTTTCTTTTGCTCCTGCGCTGTCTGGAGACTTTATACCATGGGCCCGATAAGTTATTGGTTAAGTGGTTGGGAGCCTCCTTACGGCATTGAAGTTTATTTTGACTATGTTTCTACCATTACTTTTTTAATGACTGCTTTGGGTATACTCGTTATTGTTTATTCAAAGAGATATATTCTCCACGATATCTCTGAAGAAAAACTTCCAACGTATTACACATTGGTTTTGCTTATATTGGGTGGTATGGTTGGATTCTCTGTTACAGGAGACATGTTTAACCTCTACGTTTTTCTTGAGATACTTTCACTTTCCGGATACGCTCTTATTGCCATTACGGAAGAGAAACTTAACGCCATGGCAAGCTTTAAATACCTGGTTATGGGGTCAGTGTCCTCCGTCAGTGTTTTGCTTGGGGTAGCCCTTCTTTACAACGTGACCGGAACCTTAAATATGGCTGATATTGCTCTCAGATTGCAGCAATTTGGACCAACTACAGCAGTATATGTGGCCTTAGTTTTATTTATTATTGGATTTAGCGTTAAAGCAGCTCTTTTCCCTGTGCATGCATGGCTTCCCGATGCTCATGCGTTAGCTCCCTCGCCGGTTAGCGCTTTGCTCTCCGGCCTTGTAATTAAGATTGGCATTGTGGGGATGTTAAGGGTTCTTTATTGTGTATACAAACTGGGGGGCCCTGTAGATTTTACTTCTGTAACAAATTTTATGGGTTGGCTTGCTGCAGTTACTGTATTAGTCGGCGCGTTTTTTGCGTTTTTCCAGGACGATATAAAGATGATTTTTGCTTATTCGAGCATATCCAACATAGGATATATCCTCATGGGTATAAGTTTGGTTTCCTTTACTCAGCCGGAAAGAGGTTATCTTGGTATGATGGGGGGCTTGGTTCATGTTTTTAATCACGCGATAATTAAATCAACGCTGTTTTTGTGTGCAGGTGCTTTAATTTATAAGACGGGTTTTCGCAAGTTGAGCGATTTGCGAGGTATAGGAAAAAAAATGCCCATAACCTGCGGAGTTTTAACGATTGCAGCCCTTTCCATTGCCGGGATTCCCCCGACGGCAGGTTTTATTTGTAAATGGTATATCATTCTTGGAACCATAGAATTTGGTAAGCCAATTTTTGCTGTTGCCTTGTTGCTGGGGGCTATGCTTGTATTTGCTTACTATATAAAAATTATAAACGCTCTTTTTTTTAGGGAGCCAAATGAGTCTATCACAGAAGTAGATGAAGCTCCTTTAAGTATGTTGGTGCCAATAATAATTCTGGCGATAGGTTGTTTGGTAATGGGCATCTTTGCGTATCTACCTTTGGCTGTAATAAGACCGGCGGCAGCCACGATGCTTGGTTTGCCGTCAACGTATTTGCCGCTTGGTGGGTAAAGGAGGGTGATGAAATGGAAGTTTATAGTATAAGACCTTTGCTTGCGCCGATGATTTCAATTGTATGTGCTATTTTAATTTTTTGGCGGGGAGACAATACTTTTCTAAGAAGATCTCTCAGTATTTCAGCCTCCATAATTAAGTGGATTGTTGTTTTCTCAATGCTCCCCGGTTCCTTGGCGGGAAAGATTTATGTGACGCAGCTTGTTCCTTTTACTCCCGGTATCAGTATCCTGTTGAGGGTCGATGCCTTGGGAATGTTCTTTGGGATGGTATCATCAACCCTTTGGGTTATAACCACCATTTATGCCATAGGTTATATGGAAGGAGAACACGCGCGAAAGCGGTTTTTTGCCTTTTTTGCTCTATGTGTTTCAACTACGGTGGGAATAGCTTTTGCCGGCAACATGTTTACTTTATTTGTGTTCTATGAAATGTTAACGGTTTGTACTTATCCGTTGGTAATTCACGAAGAGACCCCCGAAGCCATGAAGGCGGGTAGAAAATACTTGGTGTATACCCTTACGGGTGGTTCTTTTATTTTATTTGCTACGGCGCTGACCTTTTCTTTGAGTGGCACAGTTTCCTTTTCGCAGCCGGGGATTCTTTCGATAAATAGTGGGGTTGGCATCCTGGCTGTGTTGTTTGCCATGTTTATGCTTGGTTTTGGTGTAAAATCGGCAATTATGCCTCTTCATGGTTGGTTGCCCAGTGCCATGGTCGCGCCCACACCTGTTAGCTCCTTACTGCATGCGGTAGCTGTGGTGAAAGCTGGTGTTTTTGGAATTACCAGAGTAACCTACAACATTTTTGGGGTATCGTTGCTTAAGGAGATGGCATCGAAGGGGATAAATGTTGCATATATTTTAATGTGGGCAGCAATGATTACAATTATTTGCGGTTCCCTTATGGCCTTGATGCAAGACAACCTCAAAAAGAGGCTTGCTTATTCTACCATAAGTCAGCTTTCTTATATTGTGTTGGGCGTTTCTCTTTTAACTCCGGATGGGGCCGCGGGTGGAATCGTTCATATTGTAAATCAAGCATTTATGAAGATAACTATGTTTTTTGTAGCGGGGGCAATTTATAAAAAAACACACAAGAAAAATATAAGCGAGATGCATGGGATAGGGCATAAGATGCCGATAACGATGGCAACATTTACTGTTGCCTCTTTAGGTATGATGGGACTTCCGCCCACAGCGGGATTTATAAGTAAATGGTATTTATGTTTGGGGGCGCTGGATGCAGGTCAGATTATAGCTGTGGTTGTCCTGTTGATAAGCTCTTTTTTAAATGCCGCATACTTTTTACCCATTGTTTATAGGGCTTACTTTGTAAAGCCTCCGGATGGGGATGTGACAACGGATGAAGCACACTGGACGCTCCTTTTGCCGTGTGTTATTTGCTCTCTTTATGTTATTGCTCTGGGCCTATTTGCAGATTTACCATTTGTCCCTTTGGCACTGGTTCGCGAAGCTGTAAAGCAATTTTTTGTTTTATAGATAAAAAGGTCATTTAAACTAGTTTTACACTTATGGGGGTGTTTAACATGTTAAAAGAAGTAAATTCTATCCTTCCCGTCTTGGCGGTTTTAATTCCTATGTTATTTTCAGCTTTAATATTTTTGTTGGGAGAGAAACATAGTCGTTGGTGGGGCTGGTTAAGTTTCATCGGTTCCGCATCGACTTTGTCTATTTTGCTGTTGATGTTGCCAGGCTCTTTGAAGGGGACAATTTTTAAGATTTATCTAATGATGATTGTCCCCGATGTTTGGATGTTCCTTAGGGTGGACCAATTTGGTTTGGTGTTGGGGATAAGCGCGGCGACGCTGTGGACTTTAGCTTCGTTGCACTCCATTGGTTATATGAAAGGAGAACACGCCTTAAAACGGTATTTTAGTTTCTTAATTCTTTGCCTTGCCTGGACGGCGGGAGTTGCAGCTTCAGGAAACTTATTTACGTATCTTATATTTTACGAGCTTTTTTCCATCACAACATATCCCCTTATTGTTCACGAAGAAACGCCTGAGGCATTGGCGGCCGGCAAAAAGTATATGATATATATCCTGGTGGGCTCATCCTTTCTCTTGTTTGCCATAATTTATACATATTTCTTGTCCGGGACTTTGACGCTAAGTAAACCCGGGATACTTTTGCTTACGTACGGCCGTACCCCCCTGCTTATCCTCTTTTGGTGTTATATGCTTGGCTTTGGGGTAAAAGCGGCAGTTATGCCTCTTCATGGTTGGGTTCCCGATGCACATCCAATAGCTCCTGCTCCTTTTAGCGCCATTCTTTCAGGAATAATGGTTGCGGTTGGTGCTTTTGGAATAATGAGAACTGTTTTTAATGTCTTTGGAGCGACCTTAGTGAGAGAACTGGGCACGGGTATAATTATGGCTTATATCGTCTCCTTCACCATAGTTGTCTCATCTCTTTTTGCCTTGGATCAAGATAATTTGAAGCGGCGGTTGGCTTATTCAACCATTGGGCAAATGGGTTACATTATTCTTGGAACGGTTTTATTGACGACATGTAGTGTGTGGGGTGCTATGGTTCATATTGCAAACCATGCCTTTATGAAGGGTACTTTGTTTTTGTGTGCCGGCAATATCATCAAACAAACTGGCAAGCATAATATCAGCGAGATGCGTGGTATCGGTAAAAAACTTCCTTTAACAATGGCGGCGTTTACTGTCGCCGCATTGGGTATGATAGGGACACCTCCTTTGGTGGGTTTCATAAGCAAGTGGTATTTGTGCCTCGGGTCTTTAGATGCCAATGAGGTTATCTTCGTTGTTGTCTTGTTGATAAGTTCTCTTCTCGGGGCGGCATACTTTTTACCCATTGTTTATACGGCTTTTTTTCAGAAATCTCGCGAGGAAGTTTCCATCGAGGCAGATGGTGGTCATGTAACGGCTGCGGCTGAAACCGGAGGCAGAAAGTCATTGGAGGCACCGAAAGTTATGATAATCCCGGTTTTACTTGGAGCCGCAGGAGTCTTTTTCGTTGGTTTATTTGCAGAAGTAAAATATTTTCCGCTCTCGTTAATAAAGATTGCGGCCAGTTTCTTTTTAAAGTAACGGTTGTATAATTTTTGAAAGAGAGGTATTGGATTATTGAAAAAATTGTTGGCGTTTGTTCTCGTTATAATTTTTGTTCTTGCATCCGCTGGTATGGTTTTTGCTGGTTCGGAGGCAACTAATACTCGTGGTTACGAGGGAGAAATTGCTTCGGAACATCATGAAGTTGAAAACCAAGAAGCCGAACATAACGAACAGGAGCACCACGGAGTCCCTGTTACCTATTATATTCAATGGGTTCTTATCGCCTCTGTTTTTGGAGTGGCTCTTCAGTATATGTTTAAGAAGATTCGCGGGCAAAAAGAAGCCAAAACAGAAGGTTTATCGCTGGCTTATGTGGTTGTTGGTTTAGGGGTTTTAATATATGGGTTTGATTATCCGCAGGTTCTTATGGGCTATCACGAGCCCTTATTTTTGGGATATCTGAGATTGCTTTTTCTGTTAGTCAGTGGAATCCTGGTAACGATTTATGGTGTTTTGGGAAGATTTAAGAAGCAGTCAACGTTAAATAGTCACTGAAATTTATATTAAAGGAGGAAGTTTATGAATCACTTGGAAGTAGTAATGCCCTTGACAAGCGCGGTGAGTGGCGTTGCTGTTCTTCCATTTTTGGCGTGTATGATGCCTGTAATCGGGGCGCTGGTTACTGGTTTTGTTGGCAAAAACGAGAAGTTGCGCAATGCTGCTGCGGTGGTAACGACATTTATTACTTTTGTGTTGGTTCTTGCCATGTATGGCCCGGTTGTGAATGGCGTTCGCATCGGAGAGCATTTTTATAAGGGCATAGAATTTAGCATCAAGGGAATTCTGGGAGCGGGGTTTAAAGTTGACCCGGTGGGATTAATAGTAGCTCTTGTGACTTCTTTTCTTTGGTTAATTTGCACCATTTATGCGATAAGTTATATGTCTCACGAACATGCAAGGACAAGATTTGCGATCTTTTCTTTATTAACTCTGGGTGCTGACTTAGGGGTTTTACTTACCAAAGACTTCTTCTCTCTCTTTGTTTTCTTTGAGCTTTTGGGAATTTTATCCACCATGCTTGTTATTCATGAAGAAGATGAAAAGGCTTTAAATGCCGGCAAGCTTTATATTTGGTTTTGTATCATCTTTGGTCTTGTTTTGCTGGCTGGGATAGTGCTTCTTTATGCCTATACCGGCATTGTGGATATAAGGCCCATGGCGGATATTTTGGAAAAAGTTATGCCTGCATACATGCGTTACACCGTTGGGATATTGATGATTATGGGTTTTGGTGCAAAGGCGGGCATATTTTTCTTACATGTTTGGCTTCCTGAGGCTCATCCTGTAGCCCCGACCCCGGCCAGTGCGTTGCTTTCCGGAGTTATGGTAAAAGCCGGTGCTTATGGAATTTTAAGATCAGTCCATACTTTATATGCACCAGTTGGAGAGAGTTCAACCGCTACTCTTACAAATTTTGGTTACGGACTGGTGTTAATAGGGGCTCTGACTATGATTACGGGAGCGGTTAATGCTATGTTGTCGAGCAATTGTAAGCGCATGCTTGCTTATTCCACTTCTTCTCAGATAGGATACATTATTTTCGGTCTCGGTTGCGCTGCCTACCTTGGGAAAGAAGGGGCGATGGGTATGGCGGGTAGCCTTTATCATGTTATAAATCATGCCTTGTTTAAAGGAGCACTTTTTTTATGTGTCGGTGCTGTCTATTTTAGAACTCACGAACTTGACATGAGAAAACTTGGTGGGCTTTGGAGAAATATGCCCATTACGGCCATCGTTTGTCTCATTGCTGTTTTCGGAATAACAGGGATGCCCTTTTTTAACGGTTACGTTAGTAAGACGTTGCTTCATCATTCGATAATGGAAGCCTGGGAATTCTCTGGTGATCCGATGCTTCTTTTAGCTGAAATAACCTTGATGCTCAGTGCTTTTTCTGCGTGGATTTACGGAATGAAAATGTGGATTATGGTGTTTCTTGGGAAGAGGCCCGAAAAGTATGGGGATGTAAAGCCCGAACCCATTCCTATGCGGATTTCACTAATTACTCTTGCGACTTGTATAATTTTTATTGGGCTTAGACCGAACTTTTTGCTGGAAAAACTGGTTGGTCCTGCTCTTGCTTGTTTCGGATATGAAGCTTCATCGCATGCATACCACACTCTCTATAATATTCATGCCGTGGAGAGCTTACGTTCCACAATCCCTATTTTATATGATCCGCGGACACTGTCTTTCTTTAATGCAGAGGTTCTTCACAATCTTCTTTCCGGGGGAATGACTGTACTTATCGGCGGGGTGTTTTTTGTTCTTGGGTTTAGATTTGGCTGGTTTAAGCTGGAAGACAGAATTCCCGAGTGGGTTTCGGTTAAGTATTGGTATTTGAAGTTGGCGGCTTTATTTCTTGCTTTACCAGGAGAGATATCTAAAACTAAAGGCAGCTTCCGCCGTAAAGTTGCAACGTATCTTCTAAGCGATGAGAGCGAGAAGCGAAGAGAAATATTCTCGAGATTGGCGGCTGTCCTGAATGAGCAAAGGGAGAGGACTGAAAAATTAAAATCAATTAGAGATGCTGTTGTTAAATTAGACAGAGGAATAACGAGGTTGAACAGGACCGAGCTTTATCATCTTAGAAAGGTTTTCAGGATAGCCGAGAAACCTTTAGTTGAAGACGAAAATCTGAGCAAGTTAAATTTAAATATTTTAAGAGATACGGTTGCAATTATGGAAGCCAACCCTAAGCAGCTTGCTAAAGAGGATATTTATTGGTTGCGAAAGTTACTTGTGTTTGCTGAGAGAGGGTTGGTTAAGGAGTATAAGTTTGGTGAAGAAAAGTTGGTGAAATTGCAACGTATTGTTTCTAAATTTGAGAAAGTAAGCAAAGAGATAACCAAAGAGGAACTAAAAAAATTGTATGAAAAACCGGCTATCTTGGAGGAGTTAAAAGCTGAAGAAAAGAAACTTCGTGAAGCAAGTTTGGCAAGCGTGACAAAACTATCTGAATTAAGTACCAAGGCAGAAGAAATTATCAAGAAAGAAAGGATGGAGCCGGTCCTTCAGAAAGCCTTTTTTGAATATAGAAGAGCACAGCTTAGCTACAGGATTATAACCGGTGGTATTTTTAAAGAAATGATGGACTGGACACGTAAAATGATTTTAGCGGCGATGATGGTGCTTTCTGAGGAAAGGTTTGGTGGTGTTGAACAAGCTGTTTATTCGGCAATGGATATTGAAGATACAAGGAATGCCATTCGCTCTTATACCCGGGATATAGGGTTTAATGTGTTGGTTATAGTCGGGATGTTAATTTTCCTTTCTTCCGTGTTGTTGTGGGGTAAATAAATTTTATTTGATATGTAACTGAGCTTTTAGTCTCCTTTGCGTGAAAATGATTGACCCGATGATTAATCCTCGTTATATTATTAAATATGGTATTAAATTAGTTTAACTAAAAATTTTAGCAGGATTTAACAGCTGAAATTGGGAGGGAAAGTTGTGGGAAAAGAAAACTATATTAGAGTACCGATAACTATGCCGGATGACATGGTGGCCTATCTTGAGGAAAACAGTTTGAAATCTAGAGTTACCGGTGGTCACAAACTTGCAAACACAGAGATAGTAAGAGCTGCTATAAATGCGATAAAAGAGCTTGATATAAATTATACGGCTGTTAAAGATGAGGATGATTTAAAGGGTAGAATTTTGGAAGCAAAAGCAAAGTATTCTGTTAAGAAAAAGTAAATTTTATATTCCTTATATTGTGATAGGCTAAAGAGAGTAATTATGAAAAATTGTTGGGATTTAAAAGGTTGCCCCGCAAGTCATTATATGAATTGTCCGGCATATGCAAAAAGAAGGAATTGTTGGGAAGAGAAAAACGGGTGTTTGTGTAAGGTTTATCCTATTTGTGATGATTGTCCTATCTTTATAAGACATAAAAAGGATATAGAGGAGACGGAGAACAGAGGTTAAATAGAAATTTTTTTGAAGGTTTTAAAGAGAAAGCTTATTTTAGCTTTCTCTTTATTTTTTAGTGCTATAAACCACTGGTGTGTACGTTTTAAAACGAAGCAATTAAAAAAGTTTTTATCCAAGGGATAATTGTCCACTGGACAAAAATAATTTTTATTTGTTCATTTTCTTACTTGCCTAAGAAAACGAACCAAAAGACGAAGGAATTTTGTAAAATCTTCAAAAATTCTTTTTAATAAAGAGATTTTATCGAAATTCCCGAGCTGGGCGGCCGATCATTTTTTTAACGGCTTAAAAATTTACGGTTTGCTTGGGCGCCTGCAGAACTCCCCCTCGTTTCACTCCGGGGTCAAACAGCTTCGGCGCTTGTTCCAAACAAACCTATTTTTAAACCTAAAAATGACCCTTCGTCCCTCCAGGGTCATCCCGGAATGAAGTGAGGGATGATATGGCATTTAATTTGCTGGTTTTACAATAGAGTTAAAATTTAAATAAAATCCAGGGTTGACTTTTAAGTCGGCAAGATACTGCGCCTGCCGGCGGGCAGGAAAGCCACCGGCCCTGTGGCCGGCAGTAGTTTACATGGGATGGGGTAAAAAAAGTGAAAATCGATATTATAACGACCAATGATGAATTTGAAAATATTAAAGAAGAGTGGGACGATTTGCTTGTCCGTAGCGGTGGGAATATATTCCAAACCTGGGAGTGGCAATGGACATGGTGGAAACACTACTCCAAGGGGAAGAGGTTATTTATATTGATTGGCAGAGAAGGAGGCGTTGTTGGCATAGCTCCCTTTTATCTAAGTAAATCGCATTTTGGGTTGCCCGTTAAGGTTCTTTCTTTTTTGGGGACAGGGCCTTCGGATTACGGAGGGATTATTGTTTTGCCTAAAAGAAAGGAGGAATTTATAAAAAGAGCACTCTCTTATATTTCAAGTTTTTCTAATGCTTGGGACATTATCGATATGCAACAGTTACCCGAAAACTCATCTTGCACTCGTTTTCCCGAGGGCTTATTTAAAGAGGACGGGTTCAGGTATTTAAAGTTGTTTCAAGATAGTTTGCCAGCTCTTTTGTTGCCATCTACTTGGGATGAATTTATAAGTAGATTGAGTAAAAAGTTTCGATATAATCTGGGTTATTATTCCAAGTCTATTCGCAAGGCTCATGAAGTTGATATTTACAGTTTAAGTGAGGGAATTAAAGATATCTCCTGTGAAATGAATATTTTTTTTGATCTTCACCAGAAAAGATGGCGAGCAAAGAAATTGCCGGGGCTTTTTTGGAGTAAACGATATAGAGATTTTCATTTGGATGTGGCAGATCGTTTTTGCAAAAAAGGCTGGCTTGCTTTGTACTTTTTAAAATTGGACGGTGAGGTGGCGGCTTCGTTATATGGATTTAAGTATAATAATTGTTTTTATAAAAAAATTTCTGTTGAA
>DFBH01000075.1 GCA_002366545.1 Candidatus Oleimmundimicrobium americanum
CTAAGCGTGTAACCTTTACACAAATATCTTAAAAGAAGAGTAGATAGGGCCAGGCCTGACAAACTTGAACAACTAACTGGCTCATCGACCAAATCGTCTCGAATTTTGTAATCTCACTCTATCCGCTGAGTTCGAACGAAAAATATTGGAGAAAAGACTTTTTGTCTTGAAACAGAAGTTCCGGGATGCGATCAGGTCTTAATCTTGACATAAATTGTTTTAAGGCCATACTCTTGCCCAAATTGCAACTTTCTGTTAGTTGTTTCTATCCACTCGGGGCTGTTGTCCAATCCGCAAAAAATCTTGGGGAATCAAGAAAATTAAGAGTTGTTTTTTATTGAGCACCATCCTTTGCTGTGTTAGAATGTACACAAATTTGTGGACATTCCGGAAGGAAGATATATAAGTGGAGTTAACTCGCATTGGCAATAAAATAATAAGCCGTGAAAGACTCATCGAATTGATGGGGGTAATTCTAAAAAAACGCTCAAATGGGGCAACTCAGGCAGAAGTTGCTTCTGACGTTGGGGTTGAGCGCTCTTTCGTTTCACATCTTGAAAGTTTGGGAGAGGTGAGAAGGGGAAAACACATTGCTTTGGTTGGATTTCCCGTGAAAAACAAACACGAAGTTAAGAAGGCCGCCAAGGAGTGTGGCATCGATTTTGTTTACATTTTAAGCGAGAAAGAGCGGATTTCTTTTGCAGATAAGGGAGGAACATTTGTCTTTAATGAAGTTCTGAATATTCTTGCCAAGCTTCAGAAATTCGATATAGTCATATTTTTAGCATCGGACAAAAGGGTTAAATCTTTAAGTAATATTTTAAATGGTGAAGTAATAGGAATTCCCTTGGGCAAGTCGCCCTTAAAAAACGATAAGAAGGTCGATGTGGAAGAACTAAAAAATCTTTTGACAAATATTATTTGTGTCGAGGAGGGTGTGCGGATTGAAAAAGGTCGTAAGCGTAAGTCTTGGGTCTTCAAAAAGAAATCATCAAGCAAAAGCAAAGTTTTTCGGGGAAGAATTTAGTATAAGCAGAATCGGCACGGATGGAGATTTTGATAAAGCCGTTCAGGTACTTAAAGAGCTTGATGGTAATGTGGATGCCATAGGCTTGGGAGGAATAGACCTTTATCTTTACGCCAATGGAAGAAGATACGAAATAAGAGACGCAAAAAGGCTTAAAGAAGCGGTTAAAAAGACTCCCGTTGTGGATGGGAGCGGGCTAAAGGATACTTTAGAAAGAGAAGCTGTTCGCTATCTTATCGATGAAACCGACTTTCCTTTGAATGAGAAAAAGATTTTGATGGTCAGTGCCGTTGATCGTTTTGGAATGGCTGAAGCTCTAAATGCGGCGGGATGTGAAATGATATTTGGGGATCTTATATTTGGCTTAAATATCCCCATCCCCATGAGATCTCTTTCGGTTTTTAGTTTAGTGGCAGCCGCTCTATTGCCCATTGTGGTAAAAATGCCCTTTAAGATGCTTTATCCCACAGGAGAGAAACAAGAGGAAGAGCCAAAGATGAAGTATAAAAAATATTACGAAGAGGCGGATGTGATAGCGGGGGATTATTTATTTATTCGAAAATATATGCCTCAAAACATGAAAGGCAAGTGGATATTGACGAATACGATAACGAGTGAAGATATTGAAGACTTAAAATCCCGTGGAGTAAAATTGCTTATTACGACGACGCCTGAATTTCAAGGTCGCTCTTTTGGGACCAATGTGATGGATGCTGTCATGGTTGCTATTTTAAACAAGCGGGTAGAGGAAATTAAATCACAAGACTATTTGGATCTTTTAAATAAGCTTAAATTTAAACCCAGGATAATTGAACTAAATTAGGAGTATGGCAAAAAAATGGAAAATGAAACAGCAAAAAAAATAGCGGAGGAGACTTTTCAAAAAACGAGAGATTATCACAATCCTTCTCTTGCTCGTCTGCTTAAAATGACAGGTTACGATACCGTGGAGTGGAAAGCTCAAGGGGCGGTTATCACCGATGTTTTCGGCAAAGAATATATAGATTGTGCCGGCGGATACGGGGTTTTTAATATAGGGCACAGTCATCCAAAGGTGATAAAGGCCGTCCAGGAGCAATTAAAAAAAATGTCGTTATCTTCCAAAGTTTTTCTAAATAAGCCTCTTGCTGACCTGGCTGAACTTATGGCTAAAATAACTCCGGGCGATCTTCAGTATTCTTTTTTCTGCAACAGCGGGGCGGAAGCTGTGGAAGGGGCTTTAAAGCTTGCTCGATTGGCTACAGGAAGGACCAAGATAATATCGACGCGCAATGCTTTTCACGGAAAGACTTTCGGAGCCCTGTCTGCTACGGGAAGGGATATTTATCGCGATCCCTTCAAGCCGTTAGTCGGCGATTTTATCCACGTTCCTTTCGGGGACATAATGGCCATGCAAAAGATCGTTTGCGAGGATACGGCGGCGGTTATAATTGAGCCGATTCAAGGTGAGGGCGGAATTATAGTTCCTTCCGACGATTATCTTATCAAGCTGAGAAAAATTTGCGATGAATCGGGCGCTCTTTTAATAGCAGATGAGATTCAAACGGGGCTGGGGCGAACCGGCAAGATGTTTGCCGTAGATCACTACGGCGTCGTTCCCGATATCATTACGCTCGCAAAAGCTCTTAGCGGAGGAATTATTCCCGTTGGTGCTTTTGTTGGCAAGCCAAAAGTTTGGGATGCTTTTCGCTCTAATCCTTTGATTATAACTTCAACTTTTGGTGGAAATCCCTTGGCTTGTGTTGCGGCCAAAGCGGCAATTGAAGTTGTTTTGGAAGAAAACTTGTGCCAGCGGGCTATACATCTTGGGAATTATTTGATGGCGGGGTTAAGGGATTTGCAGATAAGTTATCCGGATATCATTTCGGATGTGAGAGGCAAAGGTTTAATGATCGGTCTTGAGCTTGCCAAAGAGGGTTTGGGTGGCGTTGTTATTCCCGAGATGGCAAGAGAGGGCATAACCGCCGTTTATACCTTAAATAATCCAAGGGTTATTCGATTTGAACCACCCCTTGTTATTACCGAGGACCAAATAGAGAAGGTTTTAATGATAGCAGAGAAGGCTGTTAAAAAGGCGAAGACCATGTATAATCGATTATTTGCGCTTGAGGGAGGAAACTAAATGCCATACGTTGAGAGCTCCATAGATATTAAAGCTTCGAAAGAAGATGTCTACGAACTGGCGAAAGACATGGAAAAATTTCCGGATTTTATGCAGGATGTGAAAGAAGTAAAGCTTGTTAAGAGGGAAAAAGATAAAACCGTTACGGAGTGGGTAACCGACCTCGACGGTATCCCCATAAGTTGGACCGAAGAAGAGGAGTTTGATGAAGAGATTTGTCTCATCAAATATAAGCTTATCGAGGGCGATTTGGATAAGTTTGAAGGAGTATGGAAATTTGAAAAAATATCGGAGGGAACGAAGGTGACCTTAACCGTTGACTTTGATTTAGGCATGCCAAATTTAGAGGAACTTCTCGGCCCTGTTTCAGAATTAAAAGTTAGGGAGAATTCTCAGATGATGCTTGAAGGAATGAAGAACAAAATGGAAAAAAGCCGGGCGGCGAATTGAGATTATGAAAAAATTCGGGTTTCTTATTCACCCCTTGGATTTAGACGATGTAATTAATTTTGAAAAAAAGGCTGCCGGTAAGCCGGTTGCGTTGATAAAAAAACTTCTTTTATGGATGTGCGAGAGACCGCCTTTTATAGGTTCACACATCACCGGTATTACTTCAAAGACGGGCCGAAAAGCTGAGGGCTGGTTTATAACGGTGCCTCTCTTACCGGAGCAAATGAGGGAGAATCCGGAGTTTGCAAGGAAGAAAATTCTTGAAAGCATAGAATTGGCCAAAGAACTTGGGGCAAGCATTGTTGGATTGGGCGGTTTTACGTCTGTTGCTACAAACGGTGGATTGGCTATAGCAAAAAAGACACCTCTTCCCATTACGACCGGGAACAGCTATACGGTTGTTGCGGCGGTTGAGGGAACAAAAAAAGCGGCTAAGCTCATGGGGATAAGAATTTCTAAAGCTAAGCTGGTGATTGTGGGAGCCACCGGCTCCATTGGAAGGGCTTGCGGTGAAATTATGGCCCCGCAGGTTGCTGAGATGGTTTTAGTTGGAAGACGTTCAGGGGCCTTAGAACTTCAAGCGGATAAATTAAAAAAACTTGTGAGCGTGAGTGTTTCGACGGACATAAAAGAGTCGTTGAAAAAGGCGGATATAGTTATCTCGGCCAGCAGTGATGCTAACGCCATAATAGATGCCGGTGATCTTGAGCCGGGGACGGTGGTTTGCGACGTTGCGCAACCGCCCGATGTATCTCGGTCGGTTGCGGAGATAAGAGACGATGTTTTTATTTTTGACGGGGGCATCATAAAGATACCGGGGATGAGGATAAAAAGGAAGTCGAAATTTGATTACGATTTCAGGTTGAAACCGGATAAGTACGCTTATGCGTGTATGTCTGAGACCATGATATTGTGTCTTGAGGGGATGAAGAAAAACTTTGACCTGGGAGCTGTTCGGGTCTCCGGTGTGGAAGAAATTTCCAAACTTGCAACGAAGCACGGATTTAAGCTGGCGGGTTTTCGAAGTTTTGGAGAAAAAGTTACTCGAGACAAAATTAAGAAGATAAGAAAAAATGCTGCTTTAAAAAGCAACAAAAAATGGTTTTATCGGGTGCGTCGAATGTTAGAGTATTCGTAATCCGGGTAGAATTTATGTTGTTTTTTTGACAGGTAGGCAGTATTTTCCTATAATACAAACTTGATCTACAGGCACTGCCGGGCGGTGCCGTTTTATATTGCCAAAAACTTATTGGAGAGGAGCTTTTTTGGTGGATAAAGAGGTAATACTGACAAAATCTGGCTATCAAAAACTGAACGATGAGTTGGATTATTTGACAACTAAAAAACGTAGAGAAGTTGCAAAACGAATAAAGGAAGCAATTGGATTTGGGGATATAAGCGAAAATTCTGAGTACGAAGATGCTAAAAACGAGCAGGCTTTTGTGGAGGGCAGGATACAACAAGTAACAAACATGCTTGAAAATGTTAAAATTATAGAGGGGAACAACGAAGACGGCAAGGTCGGTTTGGGTTCGGTTATAGTTTTGAAGGATTTGGAATTTGGTGAGGTAATTGAGTATATGATGGTCGGTTCACCTGAAGCCGATCCGAGCGATCACAGAATTTCCAATGAATCGCCCGTTGGAAGGGCAATCATAGGTAAGGAAGTAGGGGAAAAAGTGGGGGTCCAAGTGCCTATGGGAAATTTAGAATATTTAATCTTGGAGATTAAAAAATCAAATTAAGAAAATGTGGAGAGATAATGACAGAAAACGAAGATCTAAATGAGCTGATGCGCCAAAGACAACGCAAGCTGCAAGAGCTAATTTCCTCGGGGGTAAATCCTTATAAGGGCGGGTTTGAGCGAACAAATTATCTTTCCGAGATAATATCGGCTTATAATGAGCGGCTTCAACCAGGGGAAAACACGAAGGATATGGTAACCGTTGCCGGTAGGCTCATGGCTCTTCGGAAACACGGCAAGGCCAGTTTCGCCGTGATTAACGATGTTTCGGGAAAGATGCAGCTTTATTTGAGCGTGGACAAGTTAAAAGAAGAAAGGTATCGTTTCTTCCTTAATTTAGATATAGGTGATTGGGTCGGGGTTTCGGGGCCGGTTTTTAAAACTCACCGCGGGGAATTATCAATTGCAGTTAACGATTTTGAGTTGTTGTCCAAGTCTCTCAGACCGCTTCCTGAAAAATGGCATGGCTTAAAAGACGTAGAAACGAGGCATCGCCGGCGCTACGTTGATTTAATAATGAACCCCGAAGTTAAAGATTTGTTTCTTAAGAGGAATCGAGCGATTAAATTCATCAGAAATTTTTTAAATGAGAAAAGTTTTTTAGAAGTTGAAACCCCGATGCTGCAATCCATTCCCGGCGGCGCTACGGCGAAGCCTTTTATTACGCATCATAATGCTTTGGATGCAGATCTTTATCTTCGCATAGCCCCCGAGCTTTACTTAAAACGGTTAATCGTAGGAGGGCTTGAGAAGGTATACGAGTTAAACAGGAATTTTAGAAACGAAGGGATGTCCGCAAAACACAACCCCGAATTTACTATGCTTGAGATATACCAAGCATATGCTGATTATAAGGATATGATGAAACTCACAAAAGACCTTATAAGCTCCCTCGCCGTGGAGGTTTGCGGTTCTTCTACCGTTGAATATGAGGGAAAAAAATTAGATTTTTCCAATGGCTGGCAGGAATATACAATGCTTGAGGCCATTGAAGAGTTTGCGGGTTTAAAGCTTTCGTTCGAGATGGAAAAAGATGAGTTGAAGAACGTAGCAGAATGTCATGGTGTTAAGGTTGAAAGCAATTTTGGGAAAGGCAAAATAATTGCCGAGATTTTTGAGAAACTTGTCGAAGGAAAATTGGCTCAGCCGACTTTTATAAAGGATTATCCGACAGAAATAACTCCTCTGGCTAAGCGGCACCCCAATAATCCCAATCTTACCGAGAGATTTGAATTGATTATTGCGGGAAGAGAGATAGCCAACGCTTTTTCCGAGTTGATAAATCCCTTGGAGCAAAGGAAACGTTTTGAAGAGCACCTGGATGAGGATGATGTGGAATCCCAGCGCATAGATGAAGATTTTCTTCGCGCGTTGGAATATGGGATGCCTCCAACGGGTGGGCTTGGTATCGGGATAGACAGATTGGTCATGCTTCTTACAAATTCTCATTCAATTCAGGAAGTAATCCTTTTTCCTCAAATGAGGCCGGAACAATAAATTCTTTCTCCGGTAATTTTCGACAATCTTTCTAAATTCCTTAAGTAGTAATCACCGCGTGAATAAGTTCAGATACATATG
>DFBH01000034.1:0-3256 GCA_002366545.1 Candidatus Oleimmundimicrobium americanum
GATGAATGGGTTGAAAATCTGACTTGGGTTTTTCCTGGAGGCAAAATGGATTCTTTGGATTTTGAGGAATCAATTCAAAGTGAAGTTAAAAAAGAAACGGGTTTGAAGGTGAAAGTAGAAAATTTAGTAGCCGCCAGAATTCATCCGGATTCTGGGTTTAAGTCGGTTCAAATTGTGGCTTTATATTTTCATTGTTCGCCAATTTCCGATCGAAAAGAAAAACCCGGTGGTGATTTATCCCAATTAAAGTGGGTTAGACCTACAGATGTTTTTAAGTATTTTACAACATCCACCTGCGACGAAGTGACGAAATTTCTTGTAACTCTCGAGAAGTCCTCCTAGTTTTACGGCTGGCCAATCAATAAAGAAGTTTGTTAAAATTAAACTATCTTTGGGCGGCTAAAACTAAATCCAAAGCTCTCCGAATAATTTTTTCCCCGATTTCACCCCAATCGAAATATTTTTTGTAATTTTTGGGGTTAATCATTTTGATTTCTGTAATGCTACCGTCGGGATCTTTTTCAAATTTTCCAATGGGTTTAACAATAGCGCAGTAGCGAAGTTGGTAAAAAACCTTGCCCTTGGGAGAAGTTACTTCCTGCGCGCCAATGGGGATAGATTTTAATAGTTTCATATTGGTTTCCTCTTTTATTTCCCGCCTTAGGGTTTCCTTGAATTTTTCTCCTTTTTCAACGTGCCCGCCAACCAAGCCCCACCCTTTTCCGCTCTCTTCACTTTCTCCTTTTACAATCACCATTCTTTTTTTACAAAAGCAAACTCCATAAACTTGTTGGCATTTTTCATAAGGCAAATGGTCAAAGGTATTTAAATCAAAATACCTCAACTTGTATGTTTTTCCTTTCCAAAAAAGCTTGGATTGAATAGGATTAGATTTTAACTTGTTCATAACTATATTAAGTTAAATTTTAGCAGATTTTTATATTAAGTTAACTAAATATAACCTTGAAGGTTAAACATGAACCTCGGAGGAAGCAAAGAGTTTAGACATATAGATATATAGAAATATAGATATATTTCTAACCTTCAAAGTTAAACTGGTGTTTTTGACTCAATGTTTTAAAACATTGAGTCAAATTGGGAGTGATAGAACAAACGGGAAATAAATGGAAAAGATAAATAAAGATAAATAAGTATGGGTAATAAATTGAGCCTGACAAATGAAACTGGGGTATTAGTATAAAGTAGGTTCTCTCTAGATTTCCCCAGGGTCTCGAAAGTATGTAACTTGTACGAGTAATTGAAATCTGTTAATAAATTTCATAGAATAACACTATGCCAGAATTCGGGGTAGCAACCAAAGCCATTATTTTTAATACCAAATTGAAAAAATACCTGGTCTTAAAAAAGAGTGATATTGAGGACATTAATCCTAATACTTTTGACATGTCGGGAGGAAGGATGGAATTTGGAGAGAAACTTGAGGAAGCAGTAATTCGAGAAGCCAAAGAGGAAACCGGACTTGATGTGGAAGTTAAGCGAGTGTTTAATGCCTGGACGTTTGTTAAAAAGGATAAGGATTTCCAACTGACAGGAATTGATTTTTTATGTCTTGCCGAACAAGAAGAAGTCAAATTGAGCGAAGAACATTCGGGTTTTGAATGGAGAAGCGCACAAAAAATAATTGGTGACGAAAAATATCCAGGTTGGCTCAGGAAAACTATTGAAAAGGCGGAAAAGGTTCGGAATACTCTCGGCACTTAGTGATGTAGTAAAATTTTATCTCCCTTAATCTAACCCCTGGGCTTCCATCGCCTAAGCAGGGTTTTTGTATTTTCATCAGGCATGAAACAATGATAATATTGGGTGAGCTTAATAGTCAAAAGTTATGAAAAAAGTTAATCAATTAATCAACCTAATCAACCTTCAAGGTCAAACAGGTACTTTCAAAATCATTTAGAAACTTTTTTTGGAAGAATTTGAAAAAATAAATCAATTAGGTATCTTTAAAAAAGAAAACGAGATACCAGCAGAAACTTTTAATAAAATGGTAGAATTAAGTACGTATACCAGTCCTTGTAAGTTTAAAAACCATTGTTTGTGAAAAAAGCAATAATTTTTTTAACCGGCAACCAAGACAAAATCAATTCGGCTCGAGAGGTGTTTAAAGATTACCCGGAATTTGTACTAAACACCCAAAAAATTGATGTTCCCGAAATACAATCAATGGATGTTCGCGAAGTTGCCGAATGTTTTGTTAAATATGCTTGTAAAAAGTTAAACGCACCAGTGTTTAAAGTAGATTGCGGATATTATTTTGAAGGATTAAACGGATTTCCGGGAGCGTTAGTAAAGTATTTTGATAAGAATATTTCGAGTGAAGATTTAGTGGCTTTATTGAATGGTAAATCCAAAAAAGTAACTATTAGGGAATGCCTTTCTTACTGCGAGCCGGGTGATATTCCAATCTCATTTACGGCAGAGTTGGAAGCAACTATAGCGGTCAAACCAGAGGGCAAGGGTGGCGCTATCGACAAGTTAATTGTTTATGAAGGTTTTGATAAACCTCAAGCGGCCTGTGATTATGACAAAATTGTTGCCTATTGGAACGAAAAGCTAACCCACTATAGAGATTTTGCGAACTATCTCAGGAGAGTTTAATCATGGATATTTTAATTGGCGCCAAGAACCAGGACAAAGTGACAGAAATGGCAATCAAGGAAATTTTAGAGGCAAATATTAACTGAATCTTTTTTTAGTACTTTAATTTTTTATACCACTTTGCAAAATCTGCCCAGATATAGTAATATATATACTGATAAGTTTTAGAAAGGGTGTAAGACAATATGTCCAAGGAGCGCGGAATTGTTTCAGAAGAGATGCTGTTCATTCCCGGGGAGAGAAAGGGAAATTNNTCCCAACTAGCTTGCGTTGCAGAGCTTAATGGCAACGAGAAAATGGAAGAACGTTTGGCCGGAGCACTTTCTGGATTCTTTGGGGGAGCGACAATTTACGCCGCCTTTAGTTTTTTCCAAAAAGAAGTTCATGGGGGTAATGAGAGAAATTTTGCTAGTCCTTCAGAGAGTAGAAAAGGATGTTTGCAAATAGGTTTTGGCCTTTCACCTATAATAGCTGGACCCATTGTAGGTTTTTTGTTTCCCGAAGTTGGATATTTGTGTGGCGGAGGAGCAGCTGTTTCTGCCATTTCTTTTTTGCTTGCCAAGAACAGGCAAAGAAAGGAAAGATAGAATATCGCCGTGCAATAATCAACCTTGAAGGTTAAACAGGTATTGAACAT
>DFBH01000034.1:3277-3940 GCA_002366545.1 Candidatus Oleimmundimicrobium americanum
AGCAGGTCGGTCTAGCCCGCAGGCCGGTCTAGAACCGGGACTTAAAAAAATGCTTTTATCAGCTTGTCCAGATCGGTGGAAGCCACGCAGATTACTTGATCAGCGGCTCCGTAATAAACGAAAAGCCTTTTTTTAATAATCACTGAGCCGCAAGAAAAAACAGTGTCAGGTCTGAGGCCTTTTTTTTCATACTCTGCTTTTGGTTCAAGAATAGGATAATCCAGTTTGCTTATAATCTTGTCTGGGCTTTTCAAATTCAACAAAATTGCTCCCATCCTGTATTTTTTATCTTGCTTGGAAAGTCCATGATAAATTAGGAGCCAGCCCTCTTTAGTTTTGATCGGGGGACCGGCAATGCCGATCTTCTCGCTGTCCCACCCTTTCGAATTAGGGCACATTAGTAGTTTGCCTCCCAGCCAATTTCCTTCTTCAAAATTCAAGTTGCTCTTAAAATCAATCCAGATACAACCGCCTATTCGATGAAAAAATACATATTTGTTTTTTACCTTTTCGCTCATGACACAAGCATTCTTGTCGTTTCGCTCGGGGCAAGAAATTATTTTTGGCTTTGACCAATTCCATTTTTTCTCCAAAAAATCAGAGACACTAATTGAACTAAGGGCAATTTGAATCGGGTCCTCGCCGTCATGGGCGGTGTAGCAA
>DFBH01000064.1:0-4009 GCA_002366545.1 Candidatus Oleimmundimicrobium americanum
AAGAAAACGAACCAAAAGACGAAGGAATTTTGTGAAATCTACAAATATTGAGATTGATAAAGAGATTTCATCGAAATTCCTGAGCTGGGCGGCCGATCATTTTTTACGGCTCCAAAATGTACGGTTGTTCAGGCGCCTGCAGAACTCGGGCTACGTCCTCAAACTTTAAAAATTTTCTCGGCTGAATTCAAGGAGATGGTTAATTGATGAAGAGAAAAAAAGACTCAAAGAAAGAAAAGGGAAACCCGGACAAAGAAGCAAATATCTCTTCTTCGAAGGATGAAAGACCTGGAATTTTCAATCGCGAAAAGAAAGAATATGCCCAGCTTAAAAGGATTTTAGCTATCTCTAAACAATTAGCTGAAGAAAATTTAAAATCTGATAGAGTCGCAGAAAAAATTTATGTGAGATTAAAAAAATATTACGGGAACAGAGGAAAGGTTCTTCTGAAATTAAATAGCCGTGAGTTGAATACCCTGATAAGAAACTTAAATGAATCGGATATCGAGGAGAGCAAAATGTTGGCATCGATAATCGAGATACAAGCAAAATAATTTAACTGCATTGACGTTATTCTCACGTCGAAATATTAATAAACACCAATATTAATTTCTGGAGGATATAAATGAATGACGTTGAACATCTTTTGGGTTCAAAAGTTAGGTTCAAATTACTCGAGGTTATATTTTCCAATCCAGAAATTCATTATTACGGTAGATTTTTACAGAAAGCTACCGGCTTGGATCATAAGGCAATATGGAAAGAGTTAAATTTACTTGAAAAAATCGGAGTTCTTGCATCTGAAAATGATGGTAGACTAAAAAGATATCACATCATTCCTTTCCGTGGTTCAGAGGATCTTGCAAATTTTATATTAAAATCCAGCGGTAAACCAAGCATATCAAAAAAACGTCTGCGCGGAAAAACAAAGACAAAAAGTAAAGAGAAGAGTGCTCGTCAGTATAAGAAATCACTCGAGGAAGCAAAACAGTTGATGCTGGAATTAGAGGGAATTGAGCCAGTAAATTAAAGGAGAAATATTTAGTTTGGATTCAAAGGTAGCCATTATCGGCGGAAGCGGGATATATAAACTAAAAGCTTTTAAAGAGGTCAACGAAGAGTGTGTTAAGACACCTTATGGCGAAGTCTTAATTTTTCGAGGAAGATGGAATAGAAAAGAAATAATCTTTCTGCCTAGGCATGGAAAAAATCATAAAATTCCACCTCACAAAATTAATTACAGAGGAAACATATTTGCACTAAAATCTCAGGGTGTAAAAAGAATTTTAGCAACATCCGCTTCAGGAAGTTTAAATCAGCAAATGAAGCCGGGGGATTTAGTGATAATAAGTCAATTTATAGATTTTACCAAAAACAGGCCTTCAACTTTTTTTGAAGAAAGTGATGTTTATCATGTAGACATGACTGAACCATATTGTTCTGAACTATCTCATATTTTTACTTTGGCAGCAGAGAAGATGGGTTTAAAATTTCATTCTAAGGGAACATATCTGTGCACCGAGGGGCCAAGATTTGAGACTACAGCCGAGATAAAGGCATATAGCTTATTGGGAGCCGATATTGTTGGTATGACCAATGTTCCGGAGGTCGTCCTCGCAAGAGAAGCAGAAATTTGTTATTCAAGCGTGGCGGTGGTAACCAATATGGCTGCTGGAATAAAAGAGGGTCATCTTACGTCAACCGAAGTATCTCAAAAAATGCAAGAGATGTCCCGAAATGTAACCAAACTTTTTTTAACTGTTGTTAACGAAATTCCAGAGAAGAGAAGTTGTTGTTGCGGCAGCGCTTTAAGCGATTCTAAAATGAAGCTCCTTTAAGTTTTCGTGAAAACGTTCGAGCTTCACTTATTATTTTTTCTTCATCGCAAACCAATAAATCTCCATTTTCAACCACTGTTCTTCCATCGATAATAACCGTATCAACGTCTGAACCTTTAACCGAATAGGCAAGTTGTGAATGCACATCGTATAAGGGGACAAGGTGCGGTTTGTCCATATCAAGTAGCACAATATCCGCCTTTTTGTTTGCTTCCAGCGATCCTATCGTTTCATCGAGACCGAGAACTTTAGCCCCTCCTTTTGTTGCCATCCATATCGCTTCTTTTGCGTTGACGGCGGTTGGATCTTTTCTTGCAATTTTGTGAAGTCTTGCTGCCGTTTGCATTTCGCCAAACATGTCTAAATCGTTATTACTGGTTGCTCCGTCTGTTCCCAACCCAACTTTTACTCCCGCTTTTAAAAGATCCGGAACAGGGCAAATTCCTGTAGCAAGTTTCATATTGCTTTGAGGATTATGAACAACTCCCGCTCCGGCCTCTTTTAATATTTCAATGTCATGAGTCGAAACCCAATTAACATGGGCAGCGATAGTTTTTTCGGTAAGAACTCCCAAATTATTCAGGTAAGCTATAGAGCTCATTCCTTTTTCCGACTCTATTTTTTTATTTTCCCATTCTTCTTCGGAAAGATGGATATGAAAGGGGACATCATATTCTTTTGAAATTTCAGCAGCCTGCTTTAAAAGTTCGGAAGAGCAAGTATATGGTGCATGTGGAGCAACTGCCGGCATAATACGACCGCTACCTCCTCTTAATTTTTTAATTAGATTTTCGGTGTTTTTTAAGCCTTCTTTGGGTGACTTTGTAATAGGGGTCTTTGAATCTAAAAGGGGACTTCCGAGTATTGCTTTTATCTTCATCTCTTCAAGAACTTCCGCTGCTATATCCGGTAAAAAATACATATCACAAAAAATTGTTGTTCCGCTCTTTAGCATTTCCGCAACAGCAAGTCTAATCGCTTTCCGTATGAACTCAGCATTTACGTACTTAGCTTCAGCGGGCCAAATGTGGTTCTCCAGCCATTCTTTTAATGGCAAGTCATCGGCGAGTCCTCTAAAATAAACCATTGCCGCGTGTGTATGTGCATTAACCAACCCGGGAATAGCCATCTTATTGGCAGCAAAAATTATTTTTCTTGGCTTATAAATTTCGGTTGATATATTTTCGACTTTGTCAATGGCGATTATTTTCCCATTATTTATCGCAATTCCAGCATTTTCTATTATCGAGAATTCATCGTTTACGGTTACAGCCAAACATCCTGAAATTAACAAATCAATTTCTTTTGACATTTTTTCCTCCACTTAAAAATTATTTGCGTTGGAGATAAATAAGAGAATGAGTGTTTTACAAAACTTCAAGACTTACATAACAAAGCCCTCTGCTTGGAGGAAAAATTTTAGAAAAGGCCGTTTTAGATAAGTCAATAACTCGACCTTTAACATATGGACCTCTGTCAATAATTTTTACCGTTACCTGTTTACCGTTTAAAAGATTTGTAACTTTTACTCTTGTCCCCTTGGGAAGAGTTTTGTGAGCTGCTGTTAAACCCGGAATTCCATACCAACTTGCCCAACCTTTTTCGATAACATTAGAGGAACTACGATTTTTGCCGCGGGAAGGCATATTCTCTGAAATTTCACTTTCATTTGCTATACCTGGAAGCATCATATCCTTTTTGTTTAGCTCTTCCTTCAATTTCTTGCTTAACTTATTTGTTTGAGCAACCAACTTTTCTTGACACTCATAATTTTTTTCTAAATTTTCTAATTGAAATTGGATTTTTGATTGTGAATTTTTAAGATTTTCAATCAACTCAGCATCTTTTCCCGAAACTCTTAATAAAGCCTCCAATCTGAAAAAAAATTCATGGATATCACTACTGGTTAAAAGGATAATTGCAGAAGAAAAATTGTCTTCTTTATAAAGACCTACAATTCTTGTGTTTAAATCCTGAACCGATTTATTTAAGTCACTCTCGGTATCTTTTAAAAGATTTTTAGTCTTAATTACCTCTTCATCTAATTTTTGCAGCGTCAGTCTTTCGCTGTTGCACTTAGCAACAATCTTGTTTAATTCCGTTTTTGTCTTCTCTGTTTTTGGACTCGGAGCTGCTAAGGTTGAGGAGGGAATCAAGATTAGGATTAAAAC
>DFBH01000064.1:4099-10325 GCA_002366545.1 Candidatus Oleimmundimicrobium americanum
ACGGAACACAAGCGATAAATTTAAAAAAATTATAACATAGAAGATAAAATTTGGAAGAGTTGTTAAGTTAATATATGATTAAAAAAGTTTTTTAAAGTATTTAAGAGGAGAGGTAGCTTGTCTAAGAAAATTGCACAAGTAATTGTTGATATTCCATCACAAAATGTAGATCACCCTTTTGAATACCTGGTGCCCTCAAACATTAAATCTCGTGTTGATATTGGCTCATCGGTGTTAATATCTTTTGGCTCACGCCTTCAACTGGGTTATGTTATCGGCTTTTGCAACAAGTCAACTATTGCTTCTTTAAACCCAATCATCGATGTGATAGATGAAAAACCAATCTTTAACAAAGAAATGCTCAGTTTATGCTGCTGGGTCAAAGAACATTATTTATCCACTTTGAGTGAGTCTTTAAAACTTGCTTTTCCTCCGGGGAGAAGCAGGCATCTTAAACAAGAATTGACTTTGCTGAGCGGAAATGATGATAAATTGCTTAGCGAACGTCAAAAAGAACTTTTAAATGTTATTGCAAACATGGGAGGAAAAGCAAAAATAGATGAAATTAAAAAGTATTTCTCGAAAGGGTTACCAAATTTAATTGGAAGTCTTGAAAGAAAGGGTTTTATAAAGAAAAAATATGTAATATCTAAACCACAAATAAATGCAAAAACGGAAGAATACGCCAGTTTAAATTTATCAATAGAAGACACAGCTAACATAGTTACCTCATTAATCAAGAAAGCTCCAAAACAAAGGAAGATACTTTCCCTTCTTTTAGAGGAAAGAACTGTGCCTGTGCACGAACTTCTTTTGAGCACAGGCAGCTCTCGCCAATCCTTAAAATCTCTCATCAACAAAGGCATTGTGAAACTAAATGAAAAATCGATATTTCGAGAACCCGACTTTTTTTATCCGGAAAAAATCCCTTCTTCTTTAAAATTAACCGATGAACAGAGAAGAGCTCTTGAGCAAATAAAAATGGCCATTGACAAAGAAACTTATGGAGTTCAACTTTTACAGGGAGTAACCGGGAGTGGGAAAACGGAAATTTATCTGCGGGCAATAGCCGATGTTTTAAACAAAAATAAGACCGCGATAGTTCTGGTCCCCGAAATAGCATTAACCCCACAAACGGTTCACCGGTTTCGTTCACGTTTCGACGAAATGGTTGCTGTATTACATAGTGGTCTTAGTTTAGGAGAAAGATACGACCAATGGGAAAGAATCAAACAAGGCGATTGTAAGGTCGTTGTCGGCACGAGATCGGCTCTTTTTGCTCCGTTAAATAATCTGGGGCTCATTGTAATAGACGAGGAACACGAAACCACATATAAACAAAACGCCAATCCTCGCTATCATGCAAGAGAAGCTGCAAAAAAGAGAGCTCAATTAAATAATGCTTTAGTAATTCTGGGTAGCGCGACGCCCAGTATAGAAAGTAAATATGAGGTTGAAAAAGAAAATTATGAACTTATAAAACTCACAAAAAGAGTCGAAAATAGAAAGTTTCCGGATATCGAGATAATTGATATGAGAAAAGAAACCAAAAAGGGGAATCGAGGGATATTTAGTTCTGTACTTTTGCAAGAAATGGAAAGATGTATAAATTCTAATAAAAAAATAATGTTGTTTTTAAATAGACGTGGTTACGCCGGCTTTACATTATGCAAAGACTGCGGCTTTGTTTTCAAATGCAAAAGATGTAATGTTTCTTTAGTTTACCACCTTAATAACGGAGTAATGCGTTGTCATCACTGTGGCTACACAACTTACTTGCCAAAGCTGTGTCCGAATTGCAAGAGTTATCGAATGGGGTATTTTGGCATCGGAACACAACGTGTCGAAAGTGAAATAAAAAGGATATATCCGGAAGTTCCGTTAATACGAATGGACGCAGACACAACCATAAAGGGAGGCTCCCACCGAAAAAAAATAATTGCTTTTAAAAAACTGGATGTCGGGATACTTTTGGGGACACAGATGATTGCCAAGGGATTAGATTTTCCCGATGTTGCATTAATCGGCGTTATAAACGCAGATACAGCCTTAAATCTACCTGATTTTAGGGCCGGGGAACGAACCTTTCAACTTTTAATGCAGATAAGCGGCAGAGCGGGTAGGGGGGATTTCCCCGGTAAGGTTATTATACAAAGTTATTGTCCGGGCACATATGCCATCTCCGAAGTAAAAAAGGGTACATACGATAATTTTTTTGAACAAGAGATAAAAATAAGAAAAGAGCTCAACTATCCACCGTTTTCTCAACTCATTAATATCTTGTTCTCAGGAAGTGAAGAAAAAACCGTAGTAGAGGTGGCTCACTCATTTAGTGAGCATTTCAACAAAATTAAAGGTAAAACATGGTTAGATAGTTGTCTTGGTCCAACTCCAGCTCCCCTTTCAAAAATTAAAAATAGGTATAGATGGCATTTAATTTTAAAAACAAATGACTCAACCTCTGCGGTAAAATTTTTAAGGGAAAACATGAAGAGCTTAATTTCGAAGAAAAGTTCAAAAGATGTTAAAATATTAATAGACGTTGAACCAATTTGGACATTATAGCTTAAATTTTTAAAGGTGATATTTATGGCAGTATTAAAGATTAGAAAATTTGGAGACCTTATTCTCAAAGAAAAATGCATACAAATAGCTAATATTGATTACGAACTGGAAGAACTCGTAAAAAATATGGCAAAAACAATGTATGAAGCACCGGGCATCGGGCTTGCCGCCTCCCAAGTAGGAGTTCTTAAGCAGCTATTTATTTGCGATATTGGAGATGGTCTTCAAGTTTACGTAAACCCAAAAATCCTTGCTATAGAGGGGGAGGACACAGATGAAGAGGGGTGTCTAAGTGTCCCCGGCATAAACGTTCCCGTAAAGCGTGCAAAAAAGATAAAGGTTGTTGCTTTAAACATGAACAAGAAGAAGGTGGCCTTTGTTGCCGACAATTTATTATTGGCTCGGGCCATTCAGCATGAGATTGACCATTTACACGGAATAATCATCTTAGATCGAACTGATAGCGAAAACAGAAGAAGAGCCCTTAGCGAGCTCAACGAAAACGCAAAAAGAAATTAATTGGAGGAAGTTTTTGAGAATAATCTTCATGGGAACCCCGCAATTTGCAACACCATCGCTTAACGCCTTATTGAAATCCCAACATCAAGTTGTAGCCGTGATAACACAACCTGACCGACCGAAAGGGAGGTACTTAAATTTAAAACCTTCTTCTGTAAAAAAGGTTGCATTAAAACATGGAATCCCCGTACTTCAGCCGCCAAATTTAAAAAATGAAGATTTTAAAAAAACGATAATCAAACTTAATCCTGACATAGTTGTTGTGGTTGCTTTCGGGCAATTGATCCCACCTTGGTTGTTATCTTTGTCTAAACACGGTTGCGTAAACATTCACCCATCTCTTTTACCCAAATATAGAGGCGCAGCCCCAATTCAGAGGGCAGTTATAGACGGCTGTGCCGAAACGGGCATAACGATAATGCTTATGGATGAAGGTCTTGATACAGGTGACATTTTATTGCAAAAAAAAGTACCGGTTTTTAGTCAAGAAACAGCTGGAGAACTTCACGATAAACTTGCTAATTTAAGTCCCGACTTACTTTTAAAAACAATACAGGGACTCGATTCTAAAACAATTAAACCTATAAGACAAAATGACGCTGAAGCGAGTTTTGCTCCAAAGATAGAAAAAAATGATGCCAAAATAAATTGGGATAATTCAGCCCAAGAGATTAAAAATCTTATTCGAGCTTTAAATCCAATCCCCGGAGCTTATTTTCTTTTTAAAAATAAACGTTTAAAAGTTTTTAAATCCGAGGAAGTAGGAGAGGAATCTTTATCACCCCCCGGGACAATCACCGAAATCAAAAAAGGCATCGGTTTTAAAGTCTGCTGTGGAAGCAATTCTCTTTTAATTCTTCATGTTCAGCCTGAGGGTAAAAAAATTATGACTGCAAGCGAATTTTCTCGAGGCTATCAAATAAAAAAGGGAGATGTGCTTGGGTAGTGCCGATAACCGCTAGAGAATTGACTTTAAATATTATTATGGAAGTTCATCAAAACAAAAGTTACGTAAATTTTCTTTTGCCCGAAAAATTAGAAAAAAGTCAGCTTTCAAAATTAGATAGAGCTTTAACAACGGAGCTTGTTTGCGGTGTTCTTAGAATGGAGGGGACTATTGATTGGATTTTATCTCAATTTTCCTCTCGAAAAATAGATAAAATCCTCCCTGAAGTCCTTGATATTTTAAGGATTGGGATTTATCAACTTATTTACCTAAACAAGATTCCTCCTCATGCTGTTATCGATGAATCCGTGAAACTCGCAAAGAAAAATTTTCATCAAGGTGTGGCAAATTTTGTAAATGGTATTCTTCGGACGATTAATCGAGAAAAAAATAAAATAGTTTATCCGCGGAAGGAAGATAATCTTATTGATTACATCTCGGTTAAATACTCTCATCCTAAATGGCTGGTTCAAAAATGGATAAGTGAGCTTGGGCCCGAAGAGACAGAGGATTTATGTAAGGCAAACAATGTTCGGCCCAAGCTAAAATTAAGAACAAACCTTATAAAAATCACCCCGGACAAATTAGCAAACTTGCTTAAAAAAAGGGGCATTATAACGACTTCCGGCAGTTTCCTCGACGAGTGCTTGATGGTGGTTGAAGGATTTAATTTGGCCAGCCTAAGAGAATTTAAAGAAGGCTTCTTCTTTATCCAAGGAGAAAGTTCAATGTTGGTTTCCCGTATTGTGAATCCCAAAGCAGGCGATACGATCCTCGATATTTGTGCTGCTCCCGGTGGAAAAACTACCCACTTGGCAGAAATTATGAAAAATCAAGGGCAGATAATAGCCGTTGATCTCCACCGAAATCGCCTAAAACTTCTTGAGGACTCTTGTAAAAGAATGGGAATTAAAATTGCTGTCCCCGTTCAGGCTGATGCCACAAAATTAGGTGAAACAATAAATAAGCCGGTTGATAAAGTCCTTCTTGATGCTCCTTGTTCTGGTCTTGGAACTCTGGCCAAACGGCCCGATGCCCGGTGGCAAAAAAGTCTCCGGCAAATTAAAGAGCTTGCCGTTTTACAGCAAAAATTGCTCAAGTCAGCCTCGAGCTTTGTAAAATGCGGGGGGAGTCTCGTTTATTCAGTTTGCACTATATCAAAAGAAGAAACTATCGATACCATAAATTTTTTTCTGCATGAGCATCCGGAATTTAAACTTGAGGATATTAACAGCCAACTGCCTTTATCATTAAAATCAAAAAATAAATGGTTACAGCTTTTACCCAATGAGCATCAGACCGACGGAATGTTCATAGCAGGTTTAATTCGTACCGAGTAAACTGCTTATTTCCTTATTAACATTGAAGATGACTTGTTGCAATGTTACAATCTACCTACCCTTTGTTAGGAAAGGAAAGTAATGAGAAAAGTTAAGATTGCTCCATCAATTTTATCGGCAAATTTTGCAAAGTTAGGGGAAGATGTAAAACTCGCCGAATGTGGCGGTGCAGATTATATTCACATTGACGTAATGGATGGCCATTTTGTTCCCAACATAACCATAGGCCCACAGGTTGTAAAATCTTTAAGTAATGAAACATCTATTCCATTAGACGTTCACTTGATGATTGAAAATCCTGAGTTCTTTATCGATGATTTTATTGCTGCGGGTAGCGATTTATTATCGATTCATTTAGAAGCCTGCAGACACCTTCATCGAGTTATTCAAAAGATAAAATCATATCCAAATATAAAAGTCGGCGTTGCTTTAAATCCCGCAACCGCACTTACTAATTTAGTAAACGTTTTAAGCGAAATTGATTTTGTTTTAATTATGTCTGTAAATCCCGGGCTTGGCGGCCAAGAGCTTATCCCTCAAATGATCGATAAAATCAAGTTTCTAAAAAATATCATCAGGGAGAGAAATCTACCGGTTGAAATTGAAGTTGACGGAGGAATTGATGCCAACAACGCAAAAAAAATATTTGAAGCAGGAGCCGATATATTGGTTGCCGGCTCTTCGGTTTTTTGTAAAGGCGATGTGAAAAAAGCAATTACCGATTTAAGAGAAGCCACCACAGGTTAATGAATAAGTTCAGATACATATGCAACATCGATAGATTAAAATAGTTGGTATTTAATCTACCACATAGAGAGGTTGCATATGAAAAGGGCAGCCAAAGGTTGATCGTCCT
>DFBH01000042.1 GCA_002366545.1 Candidatus Oleimmundimicrobium americanum
TTGTTATTAAAATCGAGAGGGAAATCAAAAGACATGGTTACCGTTTAATGATTGGCCGGAGGGGGAAGTGTCTGCTAAGCGTGTAACCTTTACAAGGGGTAAGGATTAAAGGAGTAAATTATGATGATCGTTGGAATAAACGGAAGTCCTCATAAAGACGGAAATGTTGCGTATTTGCTTAACGTTGCATTGGATGCGGCAAAAGAGAAAGGAGCAACGGTGTATGTTGAACACGTTTGCGAGGTGCTTAAAGGACAAAAGAAGTCTTACTGTGATGCATGCTCAAGCCCTTGCAATAAAAGCTGTTTTAAGGGGACTTTATTAGAGGAATCATTTAAACGTTTAAATGAGGCGGATGCTATTATTCTTGGAAGCCCCGTCTATTTTGGAACCGTCTCAGCTCAGCTCAAGGCGTACTGGGATAAAACAAGAGCTTTAAGAACCGAAAAGTTGCTTTTAGGGACAATTGGCGGAGCCGTAGCTGTTGGGGCTTCGAAATTTGGAGGACAGGAGACTACCATAAAAGCACTTCACAGTATGATGCTGATTCAGGGGATGAGCGTAGTGGGGGATGGAGCAAGTGAATTTGATGCTGGTCATCATGGAGTATGTGGGGTTAGGCCCGCAAAGGAAGACATTAGTGCGATAAAGCGAGCAAAGATTTTAGGCATAAGAATTTTTGAAGAAACACAGGCAAGGCAATAGGTGGCAGATAGCAGATGGCTAAAAGCATAGAGCGGAGAGCTTAGAGCAGAGAGAAAAACCAGCAAGCCAACCAGAAAACTTCCAAATGCCAGATGCCGACCAATAACTCCCGACTGATGCCTGTCCGCCTTTGGCGGGCTTGCCCGCCGCTGGCGGGGCAGATAGTAGATGGCTGATAGCAGATAGCTGGTTTTGGGGTGAATAATGAATATACACGAGATGTTAGAGGAAAAAGAAAAAGAGATACTTTCGCCAGATGCTCAGCTCAGCATGTGTTCAAAGGGTCGCGAGCATCCCATTAAACCCTGTTTTTTAAGAACGGAATTTCAAAGGGATAGAGATAGAATAATCCATTCCAAGACATTTAGGCGTTTATCTCATAAAACCCAAGTCTTTTTGGCCCCCGAAGGTGATCATTATCGTACACGCTTGACCCACACGCTTGAAGTCACTCAAATTGCTCGTACAGTTGCCAGGGCTTTGAGTTTAAACGAAGACTTAACGGAGGCTATTGGCTTGGGTCATGATTTGGGCCATACTCCCTTTGGCCATACAGGCGAAGATGCATTAACCGAGTGCTTAGAAGAGATAAGCGAGAATTTTAAAGATGCACCCAAATCGTTTAAACATAATTTACAAAGCCTCCGTGTAGTTGATTATTTGGAATATGACGGCAAAGGCTTGAATCTTACCTGGGAAGTTAGGGATGGCATTTTAAATCACACCGGTGAAGTAATGCCTTCAACTCTCGAAGGCCAAATAGTGAAGATTTCTGACAGGATAGCTTATATTAATCATGATATAGACGATGCTATAAGAGCGAACATACTTAAAGAAAAAGATTTGCCGCCTAGACTCGTAAAGGTTTTGGGCAATTATCACGGAGTCAGAATAAATAATATGGTTCGAAATATAGTTAAAGAGAGCAAAGATAAAAACACTATACAGTTAAGCAAAGATTTTGCTGATGCTGTGGATGAATTGCGCAGTTTTCTCTTTGAGAGAGTTTATATTAGTTCTGAGGCAAAAGTTGAGGAACCGAAGGCCAAAAGGGTTGTTAAGATGCTTTTCTTTTATTATTTAGAAAATCCGAATGAGATGCCCAAAGAGTTTCAAGTTGAAAAAGGGGGAAAGCTGCCCACAAAGATTTGCGACTATGTTGCGGGAATGACCGATAGGTATGCATTAAGGAAATTTAACGAGCTCTTTATGCCCAAAACATGGATGTTGTAATCTTTGCTTTGGTAAAAATTTATTTTATTGCCTGATAATGTGTGCTAAAATTACTAAAATTATTTTAAACGAAAGGAGATTGGTGAATGATAGAAAACTTAGGTTTTATTGCTCCCCTTACCGGTTTAGTAGCTTTAATATTTGCCGGATATTTTGCGAGTCTGGTAATGAAGCACTCTCCGGGTAATGAGAAGATGCAAGAAATTTCTAAGGCAATTCAAGAAGGAGCTATGGCCTTCTTGACTCGTGAGTACAAAGTTTTATTGTTTTTCGTCTTATTTATGGCTGTCTTACTATTTATATTTATTAATCCTTTTACAGCCGTAGCCTTTGTGTGTGGTGCTATTTTATCGGCCACTGCCGGATTCATTGGCTTAAACATCGCGACCAGGGCAAATTCTAGAACAACGAATGCTGCGCGAGAGGGTGTGGCACAAGCGCTTGGCGTTGCTTTTAGAGGCGGATCTGTTATGGGGATGTCCGTTGTTGGTCTCGGACTTTTAGGTTTGGGTATATTTTTTATGATATTTAAAGATTGTTCAAACGGATATGAAATCATCAACGGTTTTGCTCTGGGGGCAAGTTCCATAGCTCTTTTTGCTCGTGTTGGCGGAGGTATTTATACCAAAGCGGCTGATGTCGGTGCGGACTTGGTTGGTAAGGTCGAAGCGGGTATTCCTGAAGATGATCCAAGGAACCCCGCCGTTATTGCCGATAACGTGGGAGATAATGTTGGAGATGTTGCCGGTATGGGAGCCGATTTGTTTGAGTCGTATGTCGGTTCGATAGTTGCGGCAATGACCTTAGGGGCATTGGTGTTGGGTCCAGACGGAATGCTGCTCCCGTTTTTAATTGCGGCAGCCGGGATTATATGTTCAATTATAGGTATGTACTTCGTTCGAGTCAGTAAAGACAATACCCATCTACATAAGGCTTTGAGTAGAGGTACTTATGTTGCTGCGGTTCTTGTGGTTATAGCGTCTTTTGGTTTGGTATATTGGGTTTTAGGTGCTGATAAAATTTCCTTTTTCTGGGCAATTGTTGCCGGACTTGGAGCCGGTGTCGCGATTGGTTTCATAACTGAGGTTTATACTTCTGCCTCTTATAAGTCTGTGAAAGAGATTGCTAATTCCGCAAAAACCGGACCGGCGACCACCATTTTGACCGGGTATTCTATTGGATTAAAGAGCACGGTTTGGCCGGTTATTTTAGTTTGTTTAGCTATTTTTGTAGCTTATGTGTCTGGTGAGGTCGCAATGCAAGGTGGTGGAGTGTATGGAATATCTCTTGCAGCTCTTGGTATGTTAGCTACAACCGGTATTGTGGTAGGGGTTGATGCTTATGGGCCCATTGCCGATAACGCCGGCGGAATTTCGGAGATGGCCGGTTTAGGACCGGAAGTTAGGAAAGTAACCGATAGTTTGGATGCTGTTGGAAATACCACAGCTGCCATAGCAAAGGGATTTGCAATAGGTTCAGCGGCTTTGACGTCATTGGCACTCTTTAGTGCTTATTCAAAAGCTGTCGGATTAAATGTTATAGACATTCTAAATTACAAAGTAATTATCGGTATTCTCATAGGGGCCGCATGCCCATATCTTTTCGCTTCTCTTACAATTCAGGCTGTTGGAAAAGCGGCTTTCTCAATGATAGAGGAAGTTCGTAGGCAATTTAAAGAGATTAAGGGCCTTATGGAGGGAAAAGCTAAAGCCGACTATCATCGTTGTGTTGATATCAGCACGGCTTCGGCATTGAGAGAGATGGTTATGCCCAGCATCATCGCTGTAGGCGCTCCGATTCTGGTGGGTTTAGTTTTAGGAGCTGAGGCCCTGGGTGGTTTACTTGTAGGAGTTCTTGCTTCAGGTTTTTTGATGGCTGTTATGATGGCGAATGCCGGTGGAGCATGGGATAATGCTAAAAAATATATAGAAGCCGGTAATTTAGGAGGAAAAGGTTCTGATACTCATAAAGCAGCTGTCGTAGGTGATACCGTTGGAGATCCGTTCAAGGACACAGCGGGCCCATCCATGAATATCTTAATCAAAATCATGAGCATTGTGGCGCTTGTCTTTGCTCCTGTCTTTGTAAATTCACTTATTCATTAAGAGAACGAGTTTGATATGAATAAAGAGAGGGCGTTGGTGCCCTCTCTTTACATACTCTAAGCCACCCCGATGTCATCGGGGTGGTAGTTTGTTTTCAAGGATTATCAATTTGCTTGTCGAATAATAATAAATACTGAATAAATTACGCTGGTATTCGTATTTTGTGTCCGCAAAAATTTCCAAATTTTGTATAACATATAGGGAATAGGTAAGTATTATGCCTGGATTTATAAAAGAAGAGGACATAAACGAAGTCAGAGAGCGAAACGATTTGGTCGAGGTCGTCTCCGGATATGTTAACTTAAAAAAAGCAGGAAGACTTTTTAAAGGTCTTTGCCCATTTCATAAAGAAAAGACTCCTTCTTTTGTGATAGATCCTGCAAAACAACTTTACTATTGTTTTGGGTGTGGAGAAGGGGGCAATGTCTATAATTTCTTGATGAAAATTGAAAATATTGATTTTCCTGAGTCTGTTCAGATGCTTGCGGAAAGAACGAATTACTCTCTTCGTTATGAACGTCCGAGTGACTCCAAAGCGGTTTCGCGCAGAGAACGTTTACATGATATGAATGAGCTTGCTCGGCGATTTTATAACCATATTTTATTGAAGACAAATGAAGGAGAGAGGGCTAAAAAATATTTAAAAAACCGTGGATTTAAAAATAGAACATTTGAGATTTTTAAACTGGGTTATGCGCCAAGTGATGGTAAAAAACTATTAAGATTTTTAACAAAAAAGGGATACGGATTGCAAGAATTAATTGATGTTGGTTTGGTTGTTAAAGGGAATAAATGCTCCCATGATTTATTTAGAAACAGAATTATTTTTCCGATAACTGATTTAAAAGGAAAGCCGATTGCTTTTGGGGGAAGGGTGATAGATAAGGCGTTTCCAAAATATATAAATACACCGGATACGACACTTTTTCATAAAAGTTCGACCTTATATAATCAGTTTCTTGCAAAAAGCGAGATAGTAAAATCGGAATATACTCTGGTTGTAGAGGGTTATACTGATGTTATTTCGTTGTATCAAGCTGGAATAAAAAACGTGGTTGCGATGCTTGGCACGGCCTTTACCTCGGAGCATTTGCACTTGTTATCTCGATTTACCAATAAAGTTGTTCTGTTATTTGATGCGGATAAAGCGGGTATTGCAGCTGCTGAGAGAGGTTTGGGATTGCTGGGACAATCTAAGGTTGATGTGTTTGTTGTTTCTTTGCCTTCAGGCAAAGACCCGGCAGATTTTATTGTAAGTGAAGGAGAAAGTGGTTTTAGAAAACGTTTGGATGAATCAAAACCATTAATTGAATTTTGCTTAGATCTGGCTCTTAGAAAACACAACTTAAAAGAGCCGTTAGAGAGGGCTAAAGCCGTGAATGATTCTGTAGAGATAATAGCGCTTTTAGAAAATGCTGTTTTAAGAGAAGATTATTTAAGGAAGTTGGAAGATAGGCTCAATATTTCATATGAGTCTCTTTTATCTGAGCTAAAAAAGGTTAAAAGGAAAAAATTTAAAGGTGAGAATACAGTTGTAAGTGCAACGTTAGATGCCCAAGTTAAATCCGAACGGGAAGCCTTGAAATTTATTTTGCAATATCCGGATAAGACAGACCAATTTTTGCTGGAACTTACGGAGGAATATTTTACTTACCCTGAGCATCGGGATTTGCTTCTCTTTTTAAAAAGCATTTCAAAAGAACGTTTAAATTCAGCTGATTTGATTAACTCAATTTCCGATAAGAAATTTGTTAATTTAATAACATTACTTTCTTTGGAACCAATAAATGTTGATATTGACAGTTGGGATAAGTATTTTTCAGATATTTTAATTAAACTCAAGGATTTTTTCCTTAAACGTCAAATTTATAGATTAAAGTTAAAATTAAAAGAAGCTGATTCAGTCGGAGATGCGATGGAAGTCGATAAAGTTTTTAATGAATTAATTAAATTGGAGAAAAAAAGAAGGGAACTGAAACAATGTATCTAATTATATATTGTTTAAAAACCATTTTCAGAGATTAACAGACGTATTTAATAGAAATTTTAATTATTTGGAGGATAGAAAGATTGAAAAATAAAAGTGAAGAGCTTGAGATAAAAGAGGTAAAGCAGCTAATTTCAAAAGGGAAAGAAAAAGGAAATCTTACAACCGATGAGATCGGAGATGCTCTTCAAACGGTTGATTTGAGTACAGAGCAGATGGAAAATATTTATGCAAAGTTAGCAAATATGAATATTGCCATACTGGATTCAGAAGATTTATTTGAGTCGACTGATGATAACAAGGAGAAAAGCGCGGCTGAAAATAGGATGGCGGAAATAAAGAAAAATTTTGAGGTTTCCCTGAAATCTCCCACAAACGATCCGGTGCGTATGTACTTAAAGGAAATTGGAAAGGTTTCCTTGCTTACCGGCAAAGAGGAAGTGAAATTAGCAAAAAAGATAGAGGCTGGAGAGAATGCTGTTGAAAAGTTAGATGAGGAAGAAGATGTTTTAAAACCCATTGAAAAAAGGCATTTAAGAAGGACAGAACGTGAGGGTTTAAACGCAAAAAGTAAATTGGTTGAGGCAAATTTAAGATTAGTGGTTTCAATTGCTAAACGTTATGTTGGAAGAGGGATGCTTTTTCTCGACTTGATTCAAGAGGGTAATTTGGGGCTAATTAGGGCTGTTGAAAAGTTTGATTATCGTAAGGGCTATAAATTTTCAACTTATGCTACGTGGTGGATTAGACAGGCTATAACTCGGGCCATAGCGGATCAAGCGAGGACAATTCGAATCCCCGTTCATATGGTTGAAACAATTAATAAGCTTATTAGGGTGCAGAGGCAACTGCTTCAAGATTTGGGACGGGAGCCGACACCGGAAGAGATAGCGAAGAAAATGGACTTTACTCCTGAAAAAGTACGTGAAGTTTTAAAAATATCGCAAGAACCCGTATCACTTGAAACTCCAATCGGAGAAGAGGAAGATAGTCAGCTTGGAGATTTTATTGAAGACAAAGAAGCTCAAATCCCGGTGGACGTAGCTTCATTTAGATTGTTACAAGAACAATTAAGGGGTGTGTTGTCGGAATTAGGTGATCGAGAAAGGAAAGTTATTGAGCTCAGATTCGGTCTTTTGGATGGATGTCCTCGAACATTAGAAGAAGTTGGACGAGTTTTTGGTGTTACTCGTGAGCGCATTAGACAGATAGAATCAAAGACGTTGGGGAAACTTCGTCATCCCTGTCGGAGCGAGAAGCTTAAGGATTATTTGGAGTAGGACTGTTCATTAATCATTTTAAAGTATTAAGATGTTTTATTATTATGCTTATTTTGCACTTGAAATTCCAGCTTCTCTTATCGTATAATTCACTGGTGCCAAAAATAAATATGTGAAATTTGTTCCTCGGTAGCTCAACAGGTAGAGCGGGTGGCTGTAAAAGGAGGTGTGGACTGAACGGTTGAAAAGCGCAAGTATGTTGACCGACGAAAGTACCTTATTGAAGCTGTAAAGAAGCGGCGTAGAAAGATCAGAGAGAAAGCAATTGAGTACTTAGGTGGGAAATGTCAGATTTGTGGCTACAATAAATGCACTAAGGCATTAGAGTTTCACCACCTCAATGGGTCAAATAAAGAATTCGGAATTTCCAGCAGAGGTCATGCTCGCAGCTGGGACAGAGTTAGAAGCGAATTAGAAAAATGTATGCTTCTTTGCGCAAATTGTCATCGGGAAGTTCACGCTAAGTTGCAGCGCTCTGATGAAAGTCAGGGTGGAAAATCGGGTGAATTCAGGGAAGCCTAAGTTCGTATAAGAATATGGTAATCTTGAGCGAAGCCTGCTGAAAGGGGTATAAGGTAAGCAGGAACGTGCAGAGACTAAGGGTTGAGGATCCCTTCTAACCAATAAACCCTATTAGCGCCCGACATCCCAAGTGGATGATGAGATAGTCCACTCCTAATGGAAATGTTAGGGTAAAGTGTAACCACTAGGTCGTAGGTTCGAATCCTACCCGAGGAGCCAAATTTAAAAAATGCCTGCTATTTGGGCATTTTTTAATTAGTGCTATAAATCGCCGGTTTATCCGGCCATAAGGAGCCTCACAGCTTTGTCTGTGGGGCTCCTTTAAAGTTGCTTATTAGTGATACTTGCTATAAGGTAATTTATAAATAATTTTTAGGAGATGATAAAATGTCGGCAAAAAAAGGTGACACCGTTTTTATTCATTACACGGGTAGATTTGAAGATGGGATGGAGTTTGACAGCAGCAGGGGTAGAGACCCCTTGACTTTTGAAGTTGGTGGGGGGCAAGTGGTTCCAGGTTTTGAGGAAGCTGTGATTGGAATGGAAGAAGGAGAGAAAAAGGAGGCTTTTGTTTCTCCCGAAAAGGGTTATGGAGAACGTAAGGAAGAACTAATAAAAGATTTTCCTCGAAGCGTGCTTGGAGCCAGCCAGGCAACCAAAGGTCAAACGGTTCAACTTCAAACTGCCGATGGCCAAATTGTTAATGCAACAGTTGATAAACTAAGCGATGATGCTGTGACATTTGATTTTAATCATCCGTTAGCCGGAAAAACCCTTTGTTTTGAAATTGAGCTGGTCAATATCAAAAAATAATTTTGTGTAATCAGCATAAATTTGAGGAACTATCCCAGGAAACAAAAGGTAAGTTTCATAGGTAAAATTTTACTTCCCATAGACACAATGAAAAATGTTAGTCAGACGGATGTTTTTAGGTGCGTAAAATAAATTTCTTAACAAAATAGGGAGGGAAAGAAGGCGGAGAAAGGAATAATAAATATTGGGAAGCAGCAAATATTTACAGAAAGATTTGCAGGAAAAATTTTGTATTGAAAGAAACAATATATGGGTCAAGAAATGTTTGAAGAATTGGTAACATATATTGATACAACTACTGATAAAAACTTAAGAGATATGGCAGAAGAAGTGCTTTATATTTGATATTAAAGGGACATGAAAGAACATAATTTAACTTAAGTTAGAATTAACTTAATGGAAACACGCGAAAAATTAATGTAAAATATGCATGCAAATACACCAAAAAGCAAATTTATGGTTTCTCAATTTATAAAAAAATTTCTGTTGA
>DFBH01000035.1:0-17828 GCA_002366545.1 Candidatus Oleimmundimicrobium americanum
ACGTAAGTCCGTGGTAGTTCATTACCCTTATACTTGCTCCCAGCTAATGGCTTGCTTGTGCCATTGATTTTAGTGACTCGAAGTATTTATAAAGTATCTTTCCTGTCTCTGCGGCGGATTCCAGATCGCCGGAAAAATCTATTCTTCCGTCGAGAAACATCTTAGCCCAGGTCATTTGTGAAGCAGGTATCAACTTTTTAAAATCTGAAGTACTCATGATAATTGTGCAATTGGCGCAATCCGTTTCCTCATTAGTTACTTTTACACCTTCATCAAATTTAATTGTCCACACTCCACCACCTTTACCTGTCAAGTTGAGCTGTAAAATGCCTTTGGGACACTGTTTAATTTCTGGTTTATCGCAAAGGAATTGAGGAATTTTGTTTTCCAAAAGTTCTCTAATGGGTAAGTTCTCCATTGTTTTTCCTCCTTTTAATCAAATCTTTCGATCAGGCTCAGGATAAAGACAATATCCTTCTCTGGTTAAGGGGAGCTGTTCCCGGTTTTCTTTAGGTATTTTTCTTGCCAGCGTGTGATAACAGTAAACGTTACCATCTTTAAAAGCCTCGACGCATCCCATTAAAAATAACAACTGGGCTCGAAGTTTTAGCGGCTCTACGATTTTCTTTTCTTCAATTTCCTTTTTGTTTTTCTGAAGGTTGTTCAGCCAACATCTTAGAGTTAGAGTGTAATGGTCGGTTATGTTTTCCACGTCAATTATCTCGAAGTTGTTTTCTTCCATTGCTTTTAATACCTCGTTTAAGGTAATCATCTGTCCCACGGGAAAAATATGTTCTCTTAAAAACTGCATCGATTCGCTGAATTTTCCCTCAAGTTGCTCTTTTCTATTTCTCCAGGGGATGGACATACCATGTACCAGCATAAGTCCGTTGTCTTTAAGAACATCAAAGCACTTTGCAAACATTTTTCTCAAATCGGCGATATGTTCAATGGCTCCGATGGTAACGATTTTATCGAATTTTTGAGGTCCGAAATCCATTTTGTAGGCGTGCATCACCGTGGTATTAATTAAATGCGATAGCCCTTCCCCCGACGCTTTGTTTTTGACGTAATTGGCCTGGGAGGGACTTAAAGTGATTCCCGTTACGTGGCATCCGAAGTTTTCTGCCGCAAATAAGGTAAAATTCCCCCAACCGCAACCGATATCAAGAACATAATCATCCTTTGATATGTTTAATTTTTTGCATATCAGAGCAAGCTTATTTTTGGCTGCTTTTTCTAAGGGGTCATTTTTATTTTGGAAATAGCAACAGGAATAATTCATGCCCGGGTCAAGAAAATAATGAAAAAACTCCGGTGGTAAGTCGTAATGAAATTGGATACCCTTTTTATCTGTTTCAATACGGTTACTCATTTAATCATCTTCTAAACAATAACCAAGTGACAGCTATTTACTGATTAATTCAAATATACGTCAAGAGGAGAAAATGGGCAAATTTTATGATGGGATTTAATGGATTTTTTTTTGAATTTAAATTTTGGTGTGATTTTCAATTTTTTTTGTGTAACATGCAATCTTATGTAAAAATGATAATTGAAATGGAAAAAGCTGTTTCGGCTGAGAACATAACTTATTCGTATAACAAAAAGCTTGCTGTGGATCATGTCTCTTTCCACATCGATAAGGGAGAGATTTTGGGTTTTCTTGGCCCAAACGGAGCGGGCAAAAGCACCACGCTTAAGATGCTTGTTGGTCTCCTCGTTCCTCAAGACGGAAAAGTTTCTATCCTTGGAATGAATACATCAAAAGAGTTAAAGAAGATACAGGCTCAAATCGGCGTCTGTTTTGAAGAAAAGAACCTTTACGAGGAGATGTCTGCTGTTGAGAATCTCAAATTTTTTGCCTCTCTCTTCGGCGTAAGAAGACTTGATGTTGTTGCGCTTCTAAAGAAGGTGAATCTCTCTGTTGAAAAGAGGCAAAAGGTTGCCAGTTTTTCAAAGGGAATGAAACAGCGTTTGATGATGGCCAGGACTCTTGTGAACTATCCTAAAGTTCTCTTTTTGGATGAGCCAACGGATGGCTTGGACCCTGTTTCCGCAAGAGCTGTTCGAGATGTTATTCTTGAAGAGAAAGGGAAAGGAGCCACTATATTTCTTACCACTCACGATATGATGGAAGCGGACAAGCTCTCAGACAGGGTTGCTTTCATAAACGATGGTAAAATTTCCGTAATTGACACGCCCGAAAACCTCAAACACGAGCATGGTAAAAGGATTTTAAGGATTTGCTACCGGTTAGACGGGGGAGTAAGAGAAGAGGAGCTTTCTCTTGAAGATAAAGATATGAGTAAGCGCATCGATGAAATTAGTTCCAAATATTCGATTTTAGATATGCATACCGAAGAAGCGACACTTGAAGATATCTTCATCAAATTTACCGGTAGGAAGTTAGTGGGATGAACCGCATTCTTCCAATCGTCAAAAAAGATGTTACTCAGATTTTCCGTAACCGCTTCATAGCGGTTATAACATTTCTTGCAATCTTTATTTATGCCGTTATATTCCATATTATGCCCTCTAAGGTTGAAGAAGCATACAGCATGGGTTTTTACTTCGAAAAAGGGCGAGAAGTAGCCGAAGAGCAAATTTCTAAGGAAGAAGGCTTGGAGGTAGTATGGGCCGATGACGAAGAGGGATTAAAAAAGCTGGTTGAAAACGAGGATGTCCAAGCGGGACTCTCTTTTACTTTACCCGAAGGAAAGCCAAAAATTGTTTTATATACTTCCTCTCAGACTCCTGAAGAAATAAGGGAAGCAGGCGATGTTATTGCCAGAGAAGCTGCCTACAACCTTTCAGGCTATCCTCTTAACGTGGAATTTAATGAGGTGGTTATCGGACCGGATTTAATAGGGATGCAAGTCCCCTTGAGAAATAAGATGCGCGTTCTCTTTGTAGTGGTGATTCTTGCAGTTGAATTTTATGCTTTAGGTAATTTGATTTCTGAGGAGATTCGCAAAAAAACCGCCGATGCTATTCTTGTTACTCCTGTTAGCATCTCTGAGTTTATGACCGCCAAGGTGGCCACGGGCATCTTTTTAACTTTTTTCGAAGGTATTCTGGCTGCTTTTTTATTGAATATCATTAGCGTCGATACCGTAATTCCTTTTGCCGTTCTTCTCCTTCTTGGTGCCTTTCTCGTTGTTGCTGTTTCCTTTGTTTTGGGAACGATAAGCAGGAGTTTTTTGGGATTAACCGCGTATGGCACTCTCTTTATGGTCGTCTTTATGATTCCTGCTTTTATTCTTATTTTTCCCGGTGGCTATTCCTTTTGGATTAACGCCGTGCCTTCTTATTATTTAATTATCCCGCTGGATGGGATAGTAAATTACGGATATGTTCTTTCTGATTATCTGCCCGAGATGGCTTATCTTGGTTCATTTGATTTGGTTATGTTATTGCTTGGACTTTATGTTTTAAGAAGGAGGCTTACATGAGCATATCGCGTATTTTATCCATCATAAAAAGAGAATTAAGCTTAGGGTTTCGAAGCCCGATGCTCATCTTTGCTCTTGTTCTTCCGCTAATACTAACCGCGGTTTTTCAGTTGATTTTTGGAGGTTTATGGCAACAAAAGCCCGTATTGGCCATTTATGATATAGGGGATGGAATTATTGTTTCTGAACTTGAAAAAAACAAGGCAGTCGAGTTTATTGAGGTTGATTCGGAAGATGAGATTTTAAATTTAATTGAAGCCGAAGAAGTGGATGTGGGTGTAATTTTCCCCCAAGATATCGAAGACCTATTGAAGGAAGACAAGGAGGTTATCTTAAAAACTTATGTTGATGGTGAGGCATACGCGAAAGACAGGGCAATAATTGCTGCCACTGTGGTATCTGCTCTGAGAAAAATCGCGCCCGAAGGTCCCGAAGTGGATTTCGAACAAATTCTTCTTGGAGAAGAGATGGGACTTAGTATTTTGGAGATGATGCTTCCGCTTCTTGTTTTATATAGTGTTTTAGCGGGCGCTTTCTTGGGTCCGGCGATTCTCCTCGTTGGGGCGAAGGAAAAGAAAACTATTACAGCTCTTCTTATCACGCCCTCAAGTAAAGCTGAAATTCTTACGGCGTATGGTCTTTTGGGTGGGGTGCTTGCGGTGATTATGGGAATAGTGATTCTTTTGTTAAATGGTGGCTGGACTCAGCCGCTTCTGATGATTCTTTTGCTCATTTTGAGTTCGATGTTTATGGTTGAGTTAGGCCTTATAGCGGGTCTTGCAGTTGATGACATAAATGTACTCTTTGCTAATATGAAGCTCTTCGGCATTCTCCTTATAGCTCCGGAACTCTTCATTATTTTCCCAAAATGGCCGCAGTGGATTGCAAAGATTTTCCCCACTTACTACTTTATGCATCCTGTATTAAGGATAAGTATTTACGGAGAGGGTTTTGCCGAAATCGGCTGGGAGTTATTGGTTCTGCTCGGCTTCATAGTCCTCTTTTTTATTCCCATTCCTTTCTTGGCCAAGAGGTTGGGCAAGTAGAAATTGTTCATCTGCTGGCCTGCCCCCGATGCGGGCGGCGTGCGCACTTAGTCGATTCTCTCATTGCGAAACATAGTTCCTTCATTTTCTTGCTCGCCCAAGAAAACGAAGCAAAAGAAGGGCGGCCGATCATTTTTTGAACGGCTCCAAAATAACGGTTGTTCAGGCGCCATCAGAACTCGTCAGGCTAAACTATATCCTTCCTTTTGGCTTTAAAGCCAAAACTTCCAACTACGTTGTAAGACGGATATAAGCCTGGCCTCAAACAGCTTCGGCTTATTCCCTGAACAACCTATTTCTCTGCCTAAAAATGATATGGCAATATGGCAGATAGCAGATGGCTTATAGTTTATGGCTAAGAGCTGTTTTAAAAACTCTTTTGGTTTTTCTGGAGACTGGCAGCTGGTAACTGTTTCTAATGTTTCTCCTGGAGACTGGCGACTGGTAGCTGTTTTTAATTTAAAGGATTTTAAAAGTTTATGGAGAAAATTAGATTTCAGTTGCTTTTATATTTTGAGGAATGATGGTTTTGGAGAAAATCAAAGAGTTTATTGAGAAAATATTCGACGAATTTTACTTGCCAAAAGGGCAGGTTTACGCCGTGGGTGCTCTTGTTGTTCTCTTAATTTTGGGAAGCGGTATTTTGTATTACAGAAGTAAACCCACCGTTCAAATAAAGGAAATAAAGGAAATTGAAAGCACAGAAGGTTTGGAAGAAGAAGCTGAGGAGCCAAAAGAAATTTATGTTCATGTTTGCGGAGCTGTTCAATACGCAGATGTTTATGTGTTTAACGAAGGAGACCGAGTAAAAGATGCTATCGCCAAGGCGGGGGGCATAACCGAAGAGGCCAATTTGGATGCGCTTAATCTGGCGGCAAAGCTCATCGACGGGCAAAAGGTTTATGTGCCTAAGGTTGGAGAAAATATCCCCGCTGAGATTCTTGAGTCATCTTCAGTGGGAATCCCTGTTAATCTCAACAGCGCAACCTGTAAGCAGCTTGAGGAGCTTCCCGGAATCGGCGAAGTGATTGCTCAAAGGATTGTCGATTATAGGACCGAGCACGGAGCTTTTGAATCAATTGACGGACTTTTGGAAGTTGAGGGAATCGGCTCGAAGAAGTTTGAGAGTATAAAAGATAAGGTTGTAGCCAATTGAAGGAGGACAGTTCGTCTTTTCACCGGTTTCCGCCCATCTTTTGGCTTACGCTTTCATACATTTTTGGTCTTATTATAGGCAGTTTTTTTAATTTTCAGACACTCCATTTAATTCTTGCTCTCTTTGCTGTACTTCTACTTCTACCTTTTGTATGCTCAAAATTCTCAAGGTTTGGGAAATTTCTCGTACTTTTACTGTTTTTGCTGCTCGGTCTGTTTTTATTCACCTTTAACACCGGCAGAGTCGAAAATGGTTTGTTATCTCGATGTGCCAAGAGCGAAAAGAACGTTATTGTCAAAGGTGCCATAATCGGTGAGCCGTTGAAAAAGGGCGATAAAGTTGTTCTTGATTTAAAGGTGAGTGAAATAAATGACGGCGAAAATATTTATTCGGCATCGGAAAAGACGAGAGTAAATATCCAAAGAGGGTATGACTTAGAACTTAAACCGGGGCAATTTGTCTTGGTTGAAGGTGTGCCTTATATCCCGAGTAATACCGACTCATTTGATTACAAAAAATATCTTTTAAGAAAAAGGATAGGGACGTTATTTTCGGTTTACCCCAAAAGCGTAAGGATTTGCGGCCAGAACAAAACCCTTATTACAGGGTTACGAGAAAAACTTAAAACTCAATCCAAAACGGTACTTAATCCGGAGCAATCGGCACTTTTAAATGGGATTTTGTTGGGCGACCGCGTGGGAATTTCGGATGTTGTAAGAGACGATTTTGCCAAAGCGGGGGTTGCCCATCTTTTGGCCGTATCGGGATTGCATGTGGGAATAGTTGCGGGAATCATATTTCTGTTTTTTAGCGGAGTATCGCTTCCGGTTAGAAGTGTATTGGCAATTATGGGGATTGTTTTTTACGCGCTTTTAGTCGGCAATCAACCTTCTGTTCTCAGGGCCTCGATAATGCTTATAATCGGCTATTTTGGGTGGTTATTTGCCAGGGAGAAAGATATTTTATCGGCAATTTCTTCCGCTGCTTTAATCTTGTTGGTTTATGATCCTTTTATGATTTACAGCATTGGTTTTCAATTATCTTTTTTAGCGACGCTCGGAATAGTTTTTATAACTCCCATTATTCAGTCCGCTTTAGACTCTCCTTTTAAGAAACTAAATATGGCTCTTTCCGTAACGTTGGGCGCGCAGTTGGGGATAGTTCCGATTCTTATTTATTATTTTCACCGCCTGTCTTTGATGACGACAATTTCCAATTTGGTTGTTACGCCACTTCTTGCTCCAACCCTTTCTATGGGAATGATTGCCTCGTTTATTGGCTTGTTTTCTCGGTGTATCGCGGCTCCGTTTTATAAATTGACCGGATTATTCCTTGACTTCTTAAGGAGCGCCGCAGGATTTTTTGCCTCTATTCCCGGTGGTAATATAAACCTTGGCGGCTCTTCTTTTTTGACTGTTTTTGGATATTATGCGGCACTTGTCGGTGGCTTATTTTATGTAAAGCGCAAGAAGTTTTCGCTGAATTTAAAGCGGTTTACAATTTTTTCCCTCGTTATTTTTTCAATTGTCGTGTGGTTTCAAGCAGGAGAAAGCTCTCTTCCTAAAAATTTTACGGTTAATTTTTTGGATGTAGGGCAAGGAGATTCAATTTTAATTAGAGTGCCGGAAGGGGAAACGATATTGATTGACGGGGGAGAGAGCTACAATTGTATGGAAAATCACCTGATTAAATTGGGTGTTAATAAAATTGATTTGCTTGTTTTGACCCATCCTCATGCTGACCATGTCGGAGGATTAGCGGGGGTTGTTCGGGATTATAACGTGGGAATGGTTTTAGATGGCGGTCAACCTCACGCCTCTTCGCTTTATGTGAATTTTCTCTCTATGATAGAGGAAAAGGATGTTGCCTATAAGATAGCTCGGAGCGGGCAAAAGTTTTTGATTGGCGATGACCGTGCCTCCCGGCAAGCAGGAATTGAATTGATTCTACTTCATCCCAAAGACGAGTTTATTGTGGGGACGGACTCTGACTTAAACAACAATTCTGTTGTCATAAAATTACGATATGGTGATGTATCTTTTTTGTTTACGGGTGATATAGAGGAGGAAGCTGAGAAAGAAATATTATCAGGCAACGGAAATTTATCGTGCGATGTTTTAAAAGTTCCGCATCATGGAAGTTCCAGCGGTTGCTATATGGAATTTCTTAAAAATGTAAACCCAAGGGTTGCAGTAATATCAGTGGGTAAGGATAACCGATACGGGCATCCGGCAAATTCAACTTTAAAAAAGCTTAAAGAACTTGGGATAGAAATTTATAGAACAGATAAAGACGGGACCATAACCATAACATCTGATGGTGAAAAAATTTGGGTGGAAACAGAGAAGTAACTTCCCTTCATTTTCTTGCTCGCCCAAGAAAACGAAGCAAAAGAAGGGCGGCCGATCATTTTTTGAACGGCTCCAAAATAACGGTTGTTCAGGCGCCATCAGAACTCGTCAGGCTAAACTATATCCTTCCTTTTGGCTTTTTTTTACTAAGCCAAAACTTCCAACTACGTTGTAAGACGGATATAAGCCTGGCCTCAAACAGCTTCGGCTTATTCCCCGAACAACCTATTTCTCCGCCTAAAAATGATATGGCATTTAAATAAAATTAGTGTGCTCATATGCGTGCCCGCCTCTGGAGGGTCGCCTACAAACGACCCACCGGGTATTTAAAAACCCAAATCTCTTAAAAAGCTCTTTCGATTTTACTAAAGGCTAATGGCTAATGGCTGCTTTTATTGTTTTTCCTGGCGACTGACAGCTGGCGACTAAAGGCTGATTTTAAATGATTTTTTAAAGTCAGGATTTGATATATTATTAAAACAGTTATTTATGAACTTAACCCAAGGAGACTTTTTGAAAAAAGAGAACACTAAAGAATTAAAACCAATTTACATAATTTATGGAAAAGAAAAGCTACTTCTTGAAGAAGCGCTTGAAAGATTTAAGAAGAAGCTATCAAGTGAGATAGACCTGACCTTAAATTACGAGGAGCTTAGGGGGTCCGAAATTAACTCGGATGCAATTTTAAAGGTGGCAAATACGATACCTTTTTTTGGCAGCAAGCGGTTAATAGTCGTTAAAGAAGTGGATAAGTTGACGGTATCTGACGATTTTTTGGATTATATTGATAATCCGTCTGAATTTACTCATCTCATTTTGATGGCTGATAAAATTGATAAAAGAAGCAAGCTTTTTAAAATCGCGAACAAGAAAGGTTATGCTTATGAGTATAAGCCTCCCGGTCAAAAGGAATTGCCGAAATGGATTAAAGAGAAGTTCTTGAAAGAAGGCAAGAAGGTTACCGAAGATGCGGTTAGATACATTTGTTTAAACGTTGACAATGATTTAATGAGAATGCAAAATGAGGTAGAAAAGGTGTGTCTGTATTATCAGGACAAAAAGACACTTAATTCTGCTGATATTAAGATTTTAGTTGAGAAGTCTTCCGAAAATACCATCTTTGAGCTCGTTGACTTGATTGGCAGGCGTCAAGAAGGCGAGGCGCTTAAAGTTTTAAATAACTTAATAGAAAATGGCCAGCCGGTACCTTTTTTATTTCACATGATGCTTCGGCAATTTAGATTGCTTCTCAAGACCAAGGTTCTTTTGGATAAAAGGGGAGTCGCTTTCTCGATGTTGGCCAAAGAGTTAAAAGTACCTCCATTTGTTGTTAGTAGATATCGTGAACAAAGTCATAACTTTTCTATAAGTCAACTTAGAAGAGCTCACAAGCTTTTTTTAGAGGCGGAGATTGATTTTAAAACGAGCAGAAAAGAACCAAGGCTTATATTGGAGACGCTGATTGATAAAATTATTTTTTGATTTTAATCAATTGGAACATTTTTTCAAGCATTCGTCTAATTGATAGGTAATATATTGAGATTGGAGGTATTCAATGAAGCTCAAATTAAATTGGTTGGTTGTTTTGATAGTTGGTTTGATAGTTGGAGGAATGGTTGGGGTGCTTGCTACAACAGGCTTGCAGTTTCAACAAGAAGCTTTGTTGCAAAAGGAAGTGGCTCCCCAATTAGCGGTTTCAAGAGAAGATATTGCCGGTGAAACAGCTTCCGAGTCCTTGAAAGATGAAACCGGTTCGGCGGTAAAGCCTTCCGATTCTTTGATAATAAAAACTAAACACATAAGTCTTGAGATTAAAGATTTAAAAGAAACTTATACGAAAGTTGAAAATATTGCGTTAAAGCACAACGGTTTCATTGTAAGCTCCAGCATTTCTTCCAACGGACCCGTTACTTCTTCTCGTCTTATGGAAAAAACGGCACAAAATGAAACGGGGCCGCTTTCCGGAATGATTGTTTTGAAGGTTCCCGCTGATAATTTTAAAGATACGGTTAAAGAGTTAAAAACCCTGGGAAACTTAAAATCTGAACAAGAAAGCAGTGAAGAGGTCACCGAGCAACATATTGATTTAAGCGCACGCCTTAAAAACTTAAAACGGCAGGAAGAAAGATACCTTGAGATTCTCAATTCAGCAAAAACAGTTGAAGATATGTTGAAAGTTGAGGAACAGCTATCGCGGATAAGAGGGGAAATAGAATCCATGCAAGCGCAGGTGGATTATCTTGAAAGAAGCGCTGCCATGGCCACCATCACTTTAGAGTTGTTTGAACCTTCGGCGATTACAGAACCGATAGTAAATTGGGGTATTAGGGATTCCCTCATAAGAGCAATAAGGAACTTTGTTGCGGTGATTAATCTCGTTATTGTGAGTGTGGGCACCATTTTACCTCTTGCCATAGCAGCTCTTTTAGCTTGGTTGATAGTTGTTTTGTGGCGTAGACGAAAGAAATAAATTGATAAAGTAAAAGTTCCCCCGATGTCATCAGGGGAACTTTCCACCCACTAATAGGTGGAACGGATAAACCGGTGGCTTGCCCGGTGTGTCCACAGATTGGTCATTGCGAGCATACCACCCCAGTCTAACTGGGGTGATTTAAGAAAGAAACAAGGTTTTGGTATGGAGAGTGGTAAGCTTGTTTCTTAGGAGCAGAGCGCGGCAATCTCGAAATTCCTGGTAAACAGAGATTGCTTCGTCATCCGATGTAACATCGGAATCCTCGCAATGACGAACTTGCAGCCATTAGTTTTTAAAACCCCGTGGGTTGGGTGAACAGTGACCCTCCACAGGCGGGCAAGCATATGAGCACGCTGTTTTATTTAAACGCCACATCATCCTTCACTTCATTCCAGGATGACCCCGCCACAGGCCCTGGAGGAACAAAGAGGAGTGAAATGAGGGGTCATTTTTAAGTGTAAAATAGGCTTGCTCGGACATTTTGATAGCTCACCAATATCAACCTATTAAATTTTGAGTTCACTACAAAATGCTCCTCGTTCAGGAAATAAGCCGAAGCTGTCTATTGTTTTTAGTTTTTGTTTTTTAAAATCCGGGTGGGTTGTTTGAAGGCGACATATGAGAGCGCTGACGAACAATCGACGAGGCGGGGTTTCGACCGAAGCTGTTTGAGCCCCGATTTATCGGGGTGAGTTCTGCAGGTCGCCGCCGAGAAGTGAAGCGAGGAGGAGAAACGCTCGAATCAAGAGCCAAGAACAACCCACAAAAAAGAAATTTTTCGCAATGAGAAAACTGCCTGAGTAGGCGTGCGCCGTGCCTGCCACCGTGTCCGCCGCTGGCGGGGTAGGCGGAATGGGTAAACCGATGGTTTATTATACTACTAACAAAAAAAGCCGCCTTTCGGCGACTTTTTTTATACCTTCTTTTTAGTTTCTGTCTTTTTCTTTGTAACAGCTTTCTTGGTTGTTTTCTTTTTAATTTCCGTCTTTTTCGCAGTAGATTTAGCGACAGGTTTCTTCGTTGTAGTTTTTTTAGCGGGTGCTTTAGTTGTTTTTTTGGTTGTGGTTTTTGTTTTTGGGGATTTCGGTTTTTTCTCTACGGTTTCCGAAACTGCCTTAGGTTCTTTTTTAAGTATTTTTATTTCTTTTTCCGGCATGGTGTTTAACTTTTTTGTAAGTTTGGATTTTTTATTGGCGGCGTTTTTCTTGTGGACTACACCTTTTGTAGCAGCTTTATCCAATGATTTTGCCAGGACTTTCAAAACATCTTTTGCCTTCTCTTTGTCCTTTTCTTCAAAAGTTTTATTGAGTTTTAAAGTTAATGTTTTCAACTCAGACTTTATGTTTTTATTCCTCATACGTCTCTCTTCGGACTGTTTTGCTCTTTTAATTTGTGATTTAATGTTTGCCAAAAGTTTCTCCTCCTAATTATTAAAAAACAGTGGAAGTATAGCATATCGTTTATAAGCTGACAAGATATTTAAAAGGATATGATGTGATATAATACCTTGTTGTTGAAAGGGGTTCTTACATGGAATCATTTGAAGAAATGAGTGCTGAAGAGGTAGTAGGTTCTTCATTAATAATGTCCGAAGAAGAAAAAGCGGGCAAGACATCTTTTTTGGCCAAGGCAACTTTGATTGTCATGATAGGTACTTTGGTTAGTCGCTCATTCGGTTTCTTGCGAGAGGTGGTTATGGCCGCTTATTTTGGCAACGGAATGGCTGCAGATGCTTACAGGGTAGCTTACGCAATTCCAAACTTATTGCTGCAACTTTTCGGAAGCGCGGCCATTGGTTCTGCCTTTATTCCGGTGGTTACAAAATATTTAACCGAGAAGGATGATGAAAGTGTAAATATAGTTGCAAGCAGCGTAACAAACTTTTTATTTTTAATTTTTACTTTTTTTATGGTAATTGGTTTTATTTTTACGCCTCAGATAAGTAAGTTGATAGCGCCGGGATTTGTATGTGACATCGCAAAATTTAATCTTACTGTGCAAATGACTCGTATAATGCTTCCCACGATTCTTTTCTTGGGGATGGCGGGGTTTGTGATGGGGATGTTAAATTCATATAATCATTTTACCGCGCCTGCCTTTGCACCTGTATTTTTTAACATACTTATGGTTGTTTCTATTGTGATTTTAACAGGAAAAATTGGGCCAATTAGTTTGGCAATTGGTGTTACGCTGGGAGCATTGGCTCAGCTATTATTTCAAATACCCTTTTTAAGAAACAGAGGCTGGACCTATTCTTTTAAGTTTTCTTGGGATCATCCGGGTGTAAGACAAATTGCGGTTCTCATCGTTCCCATTGTTTTTAGTTTGGCAAGTATTGAAATTAACACATTTGTTGATACTCGTTTTACGTCTATCTTAAAAGCCGGTAGTGTTGCGACACTCCATTACGCGCTTAGAATATGGTATTTACCGATGGGCTTGTTTGCGGTTGCTCTTTCAACAGTGCTTTTCCCCATGTTTTCCAGGCAATCTGCTTTAAATAATTTTTCCGGGTTAAAGAATTCATTTTCCTTGGGAATAAGGATTGTTTTTTTGGTGATGGTGCCCGCTTCTGTGGGATTGATGGTTCTTGCCAATCCCATTGTTAAGTTGCTTTTTGAAAGAGGGGCTTTTGGTGTCGATGCGACGGCAGCTACCGCTTACGCTCTGGTGTTTTATTCTTTAGGACTGACATCTGCCGGAGCGTTGCATTTAACAAACAGGGTTTTTTATTCCCTCAAAGATACTCTGACACCAACAATAGTTGCAATTATTTCGATAGTAATAAACTATTTTTGCGATTGGGCTTTGGTGGGTCCGTTAAAACATGGCGGGGTGGCGCTTTCAACCTCGATGGTTATGACGTTCAACTTTTTGTGCTTACTTGTTATCCTGAGAAAAAAAATTGGACAAATGGATGGAAGCAAGATATTTAATACTTTTTCGAAGGCTTGTTTTGCCTCTGTAATTCTTGGAATTGGGTCCTTCTATAGTTGGAAATTTACTGCTTCTTTGGTTGGCGAGTCCGGAATTGGTCAACTCCTCTCCGTTGGTATTGGAATAGCTGTTGGTGGTTTTGTATATCTCTTGAGCGCAAAAATTTTAAAAATTGAGGAACTCTCAATTTTTACAAATTTACTCCGAGCTAAATTTAAGAAGGGTAAGGAAGTCGATTAATGAGCATGACAGATTTTCGAAAAGTAAGAAACTTCTCCATAGTTGCTCATATCGACCACGGGAAATCAACTCTTGCCGACCGTTTGCTTGAAGTTACTCATACTATTTCTAAGCGGGAAATGAAAGAGCAGGTTTTGGACCGCTTAGATTTAGAGCGCGAGCGGGGTATAACCATAAAGGCTCAAGCCGTCAGAATACTTTATAAAGCTAAAGATGGGGAAGAATATATTTTAAATTTAATTGATACCCCGGGTCATGTTGATTTTACATATGAAGTATCGAGAAGCCTTGCGGCTTGCGAGGGGGCGCTTTTAGTTGTCGATGCGTCTCAAGGAGTTGAAGCGCAGACAATAGCCAATGCTTATCTTGCTTTGGACAATGACTTAGAGATAATCCCCGTAGTTAACAAGATTGATTTACCAAACGCAGAACCGGAAAGAGTCAAACACGAGATAAAAGAAAGCTTGGGTATCGATGCCTCAAATGCTCTTTTAGTGAGTGCCAAGACGGGGGAGGGCATAAATGATGTTTTAGAGAGTATAATTCAAAAAGTTCCCCCTCCCAAAGGAAATTTGGAAGCACCCCTAAAAGCACTTATCTTTGACTCGGTTTATGATTCTTACAGAGGCACAATTATTTTTATCAGGGTTTTTGACGGAAAAATTATTCCTGGAATGAAAATTAAGATGATGGCAACGGGAAGGGTTGCTGAAGTTGAAGATGTGGGTGTGTTTCGTCCCAATATGATGAGTGTCTCTGGGCTATCGGTTGGCGAAGTTGGCTATGTGATAGCCGGAATCAAAGATGTTAAAGAGACAAAGGTAGGAGACACCATAACTGAAGAAAAAAGAGAGGCAAATAAATCTCTTCCCGGATATCGAGAAGTCAAGCCCATGGTTTTCTGCGGGCTTTATCCTATAGACGGGGGCGAATACGGGGCGCTGAGAGATGCGCTGGATAAGCTCAGATTAAATGATCCTTCCTTTGTGTATGAACCTGAAACTTCGAAGGCTTTGGGTTTTGGCTTTCGGTGTGGTTTTTTAGGTCTTTTGCATATGGAAATTATAAAAGAGCGTCTTGAAAGAGAGTACAAGTTAGATTTGCTTGCGACTGCCCCAAATGTTGTTTACAAGGTAACCAAGGTTGGTAAAGATTCACAATTTATCAGTAATCCGGCGGATTTTCCTTCTTCGGGAGAAACAGAGAAGATTGAGGAACCCTACGTCTCGATTTTAATTTTGATTCCCCCTGAATTTGTTGGAGGAATTATGGATTTATGTCAGGACAGGCGAGGGGAATTTAAAAACATGCAGTATTTGAGCAAAAGCAGGGTTCAACTGCACTATTATTTACCTTTAAGCGAAATGATGTTTGATTTTTATGGTTCTCTAAAATCACGTACCAGGGGATACGGTTCCATGGATTACGAATACGTTGGATACAGAGAATCTGATTTGGTCAAGTTAAACATACTGCTTGCCGGGGAGTTGGTTGATGCTTTGTCTTTTATTGTTCACAAAGACGAGGCATACGGTCGCGGTAGAGATCTTGTAAAAAAATTAAGAGAAATTATTCCTCGCCAATTTTTTGATGTGCCCATTCAAGCGGCTATTGAAAGTAGGATTATAGCTCGTGAGACCGTAAAAGCTAAACGCAAAGACGTTTTAGCCAAATGCTATGGAGGAGACATAACTCGTAAAAGAAAGCTTTTAGAGAAACAGAAAGCGGGTAAAAAGAAGATGAAATCAATAGGACAGGTGGAGGTTCCCCGGGAAGCGTTTTTGTCGGTTTTGAAGGTGGATAAGTAAAAATAAGTTAAAAATAGTGGGGTTGGACAATTTTAGATAATTTTTTTGGTTTATATGTTCACATACCTTTCTGTAAGCAAAAGTGCAGTTATTGTGATTTCAATTCACACTCGGACTTTGAAGATTTTTTTAATCCCTATGTTGAGTCTCTTTGTTTAGAAATTAAAAAATCCGGCGAGAAGTATTTAAGGCTTGGGAGAGTTGCTTCAGTTTATTTTGGCGGTGGCACCCCTTCTATTTTGCCCGCATATTATTTAGAGAGAATTATTTCAACTTGTTTTTCGTCATTTCAAGTTCAAAATGAAGCCGAGATAACCATTGAAGTAAATCCAGAAACCATACATCGAAATGAACTAAATGAGTTTAAAGCGGCCGGTTTTAATCGTTTAAGCATGGGAGCCCAATCTTTTGATGACAAACTTTTAAAAACTTTGGGCAGGAAACATTCATCGGAAGAAATTTTGCAATGTTATTTCTCTGCCAGAAAAGCCGGTTTTAAAAATATTAGTTTAGATTTAATTTTTGGAATCCCGGGACAGAATGTGGATTGCTGGTTTCGGACCCTTGAAAAAGCAGTTGAACTTGGTCCTGATCATATTTCGGCATATTGCTTAGAGGTTCATCATAAAACTCTTATTCAAAAACAGATAAACGATGGCTTGTTTGATTTGCCTGACGAAGACATTCAGGCCGACATGTACTTAATGTGTGTCGAATTTCTAAGTGAAAAAGGTTTGATTCAATATGAGATATCTAATTTTGCCAAAAAGGGCAAGAAATGCAAACACAACTTGTTTTACTGGGAAAATGAGAATTATCTGGGTTTTGGAGCAGGAGCTCATTCACATGTGGGCAATTGTCGATTTAAGAACATAGATAGTCCCATAAATTATGTTAAGAAGTTACAGAATGGTGAAGATATCTCAGAGGATCATGAAGAACTGTCTCGGGATATAGCTTTAAGCGAAACCATGTTTTTGGGACTACGGCTTATCGAAGGCATTAATTTAAATGAGTTTAAGAAGAAATTTGGCTTCTCGTTAACCTGTGTTTATGGAGAACAAATAAAAAACTTAGTAGAAAAAGGGCTACTTTCTTGTGGGGAAAATCTCAAATTAACAAAGAAGGGTTTATTTTTGGCTAACATGGTTTTTGCGGAATTTGTGCCCGATTGACACGTATTATTTGAGATGATAGTCTGTTTGATGGTTAGCAGTCTATTGAGGAGAGTGCTAAAATGCAAGCTCTTGATACACGTAAAGAAATTATTTTAAGTGCCGTAATTGAAGACTATATAAGAAATGTGGAACCGGTAGGTTCGCAACGAATTATCGAGGATCATGGTTTAGGGGTGAGCTCTGCAACTGTGCGCAATGAGCTTGCTTTTTTGGAAAAGACAGGTTATTTGTTTCAGCCTCATACATCTGCGGGACGGGTGCCAACGGATAAGGGCTATCGGTATTATGTTGACAAACTATTTAAAAAGAGAAACAATCACATTTTTTTTGACGAGGAGTTTGCTTTCCAAACTTTTTCTGCGACAGATAATGAATTGGAAGTGCTTATGCATGAGGCCTCGAATTTATTGTCGAGATTAACTAATTGCGTAGCATTTGTTTTTGCTCCAAACATAAAAAAGAGTTATCTTAAACATTTGGATTTGGTGTTAATTCGTCCACAAACGGTCTTAATGGTTTTAATAACGAATACCGGCTGTGTTTTTAAAAAGGTTATGGATTTTAATTATGAGGTATCTCGAGTATCTCTCCATAATCTTGAGATTGTGCTTAACGATAAGCTTACTAACCTGGAGTTCAAGAAGATTTTAGAAATTAGTCAAAACCTGATTGAATTTTCACCGGAAATTCGAGATGTAGCCGGCAGGGTAATGGCACAAATTTTAAACTGTATTGCCGGCAAAGAACATGAACGAATTTTTCTTGGAGGAGCTTCAAATATATTATTGCAGCCGGAGTTCCGGAACTCTAAGAAAGTTCAAATAATTTTGGAAACATTGGAGCAAGGAGATATTATTGCTAATTTATTTGATGAGATTTTAAAGCCGGGAGCCATATCGGTAAAAATAGGTCATGAGAACACCAAAGCAGAGATTCATGAATGCAGTTTTATATTTGGTTCATATGGAACAGGGGAACAAAATCTGGGTGCATTAGGGATTTTAGGTCCGACTCGTTTAGATTATCTTCGGGTTATCTCAATTGTTGGCGGAACCGCAAAAACTTTAAGTCATTTTGTTGAATGCTTGTATGAATAGGAGACACTAATATGGGAAAGAAAGATTATTACGAGACATTGGGTGTAAACAGAGATGCTACAGAGAAAGAGATAAAAAGGGCGTATC
>DFBH01000035.1:17954-34084 GCA_002366545.1 Candidatus Oleimmundimicrobium americanum
AAACCCCGGCGATTTTGATGTATTTAATGATTTGTTTGGGATGGTATTTGGAGATTTTGGAGCTCAGGGTCGAACAAGGCCTATGCAAGAAAGGGGTTCTGATTTAATTTGCGAAATTGCAATTGAGCTTGAAGAGGTGTTGTCGGAGACAGAAAAGTTTGTTGACTTTAAAAAAGCTGTTGAGTGTGATAAATGTGGTGGCACCGGGGCTGAACCCGGGACCAATCTAATAAATTGTCCGTCTTGCGGTGGCTCCGGTTTTGTTCGTTCAACTCGCAGGACGGTTTTTGGTAATATGGTAAAGACACACACCTGTAGTAAATGCAATGGAAGAGGGAAGATTATTACCTCAATGTGTAAAACTTGTAGTGGAGAAGGGCGGATTAAAAAAGATTGTAGAGTTTCAGTTAAAGTTCCCGCCGGAATCCCGTCAGGTTCACGGCTTAAGGTTAAAGGGCAGGGGGAAGCAGGATTTAGGGGTGGCCCTGCAGGAGATTTATATGTAGATGTTTATGTTAAATCGCATCCATTTTTTGGTTTGAATGGCAATGATGTAACTTGTGATTTTGCCATTAATTTTGGCCAAGCTGCTCTGGGGATGACTACTGAAATTCCAACTTTAGACGGGACTGAAAAATTAAAAATTCCCGCGGGAGTTCAAAGTGGAATGATGTTTACTTTAAGGGGGAAAGGTCTGCCCTACCTGAATAGCAGAAGAAGAGGAAATCAGTTGGTAAGGATTCAGGTTGCAACACCTACCAAGCTAAGCACCGCTCAAAGAGAATTGTTTGAACGTTTGGCTGAGGGGAATGGGGAGAACATAGGCATCAGAAAGAGAATTATCAGTTAGTTTCCGGTGAGAAAATTGCCCTATCTATTCTTCGATGCAGACCGTGTCTACCCCGCCAGCGGCGGGCACGGCTGTAGGCAGGCGAGCGGAGCGCGGCAATCTCAAACTCACCGTCATTGCGCCTGTCCGCCTCTGGCGGGAGCCCTGGTAAGGGCGTGGCAATCTCGTTTTAATCATAACGTCTGATTTTTAAGTCTGTTTTTTTTAAACTTAGTTTTATTGGTCTATTTTTTATGGGTTGGGCAACAGCTCTGAATTGCGCGTGTCTACTCGCTCACTCTCGCAGAGCGAAATCGCTATTTACCCTTCGGGCACGGCAATCTCTTTCTTCCCCTCCCTTGACGGGAGGGGATTTAAGGGGAGGGTGAACTCCCGACTCCCAACTAGTTAGTACTTGAGGCTAAGGGCTAATGGCTGCTTTTAATGATTTTCCTGGCGTCTGGTAGCTGGTGGCTGTATTTAAATGACCCTTCGTTTCTCCCCTTTGTTCCTCTCCAGGGTCATCCCAGAACGAAATAAGGGATGATATGGCATTTAATTTACCGGTCTTATGGTAAAGTTAAATTTAAATAAAATTCAGGGTCCGCGGCGAGCAGGAAAGCCACCGGCCCTGTGGCCGGTGGTAGTTTGAAGCATATTAGGAGTGAGAATGCTTAAATTTGCAGTAAGCACACTTGGATGCAAAGTAAACCAATATGAGTCGGAACGTATTGCGCGTGATTTTTTGCGGAATGACTTCAAGCTGGTTGATTTTACACAATTTGCCGATGTTTATATCATAAATACCTGTATGGTAACCAATACTACCGAGGCGAAGTCCAGGAAAATTATAAGGAGGGCCTCAAGAAGAAATTCTAATGCGTTCATCGTGGCTACCGGCTGTTACGCTGAATTAAAACCTGATGAGATAAGGGCAATTGAAGGTGTTGATTTGGTGGTTGGGAATAGCAAAAAAATTGATCTTGTTAATTTAGTGCTTAAGGCTTTAATGATTACAAATTCAATTCCAAAAGAGAAAGAATTGCTCGAAAATCGGCATTTTCATACTCGTGCTTTGGTTAAAATTCAAGATGGCTGTGACCGATTCTGTTCTTACTGTATAATCCCATATGCAAGGGGTGGTTTGAAAAGCAGGGCTCAAAGTGAAATTGTAAATGAAGCGCGGGGACTTGCAGAGAACGGAATTAAAGAAATAGTTCTTACGGGAATCCATCTTGGAAAATATGGTTGGGATTTGTGCAAAAAAGACGCATTGGTAGAATTGCTGCTTGAGCTGAAAGAGGTCGAAGGGATAAAAAGGATACGTTTGAGTTCAATTGAATTAAAGGAATTAACACCCCGATTGATTTCTTTAATAGCAGATGAACCAAAATTGTGTCATCATGTTCATGTACCGCTTCAAAGTGGGTCGAATAAAGTTTTGCGGATGATGAACAGGGATTATGTAGTAGAAGATTTTATTAAGACGATGGAGAAAATTAAAAATCTGGTTCCCGAGATTGCTTTAACGACGGATGTGATAGTCGGATTTCCGGGAGAAACAGAAGATTGTTTTCAAGAAACTGTTTCGATGGTTAAAAAGGTTGGTTTTAGGAAACTTCACGTATTCCGGTTCTCGGAGCGCAGTGGAACAAAAGCCGCTGAAATGCCCAATAAAATTTCAGATTTTGTTAAAGACAGACGTTCCCGTGAATTGATAAAAGTTGGAGAAATTTTAACGGAAAATTTCTTAAACCGGTTTCCGGGCAGGAAATTAGAGGTTTTAGTTGAAAAGTTTAATAATAAAAATAGATTGTTAACGGGTCTTACAGAGAACTATATAAGAGTTGATTTTGAAGGTTCAAAAGATTTATGTGGTCAAATTGTAGGTGTTCAAGTTTCAGATGTTCGAAACGGGAAAGTTTTTGGAAAGACTGTTTCCGGGAGCGAAGAAAGCATTTCTGCAATTGCAAATAAAGTTTAAAAAAAAAGGGGGGGGGTCAAATGGCAAGCTGTATATTTTGCAAAATTGTCCAAGGACAAATTCCCAGTGAAATTGTTTATGAAGACGATAATGTAATCGCTTTTCGTGATGTTAATCCACAGGCAAAAGTTCACATTCTTATAGTGCCGAAAAAACACATTAATCCAATGACCGAAATTAATGAAAAGCAAGCTAAAGTAATGTCCGATATTTTTTTAGCAGCGAAGGAGATTGCCGGTCGACAGAAGATTGGTGGGCGTGGTTTTAGGATGATAATGAATGTAGGCTCCGATGCCGGCCAGGAGGTTGAACATTTGCATGTTCACCTGCTTGGTGGTGAAAAATTAGGTAAATTGGTTGGGTGAGAAGGAGAGATTATGGGTCTCAAAGAAGATATAAAATTGCAGATGAAAGAGGCATTAAAAGCATCTTCGAAAAACGATAAGGAAAAGCTCAGGTTATCTACTTTGAGGTTTCTTATGGCCGAGATAGAAAATGTGGGAATTGCAAAGAAGGAGAAGCTTTCGGACGAGGAAATAATTGAAGTGATTTCAAGACATATAAAAAAACGCAAGGAAGCCATCGAAAGCTATCAAAAAGCAGGAAGAAGTGATTTGGTTCAAAAAGAGCAGAAAGAGATGGAAATTCTTCAATTGTATATGCCGCCTCAACTGAGTGAGCAAGAGATAAGGGAAGTTATCATTAAAACCATCGAAGAGACAGGGGCATCTGGTCCTAAAGATATGGGAAAAGTGATGGGGAAAGTAATGCTTTGCTTAAAAGGAAAAGCAGACGGTGGAAAGGTAAGCGAGTTAGTTAAAAAATTACTTGAAGAAAAACTCTAAAGAGTCAAGGGTATTTAAGTGGCAGTTGTCGACCACATGGTTAATTATTGCTATAATGAGCCAAAGGTTGTTTAAGCTGAAGGTTGTTTGAAATGAGGCAACTTTATATTGAAAATTAAGCGGGTTAAAATTATCATTCCAGTTGACCAAGCAATGGTTGAACTTTTAGGATACCGGGATGAGTTTCTTAAACTTATAGAGCCAAGATTTAACAGCGAAATTTTAGTAAGAGGAAACGAGATTTCGATTTCCGGAAAAGAAGAAGAGGTAGAAGCGACAGCGGGGATTTTTAAGGAGCTGTTAAGCATATTGGAATCTGGTAGCGAACTTAATAAACAAAATGTTGAACAAACCGTGGATTTAATATGCAGCGAAGAAAAAGTTTCTCCTAAGGAAATTTTCACGGATAAAATAATTTCTCATAGAGGCAGGATCATCAGACCAAAAACGGCCGGTCAAAAAAGATACGTCGATGCTATTAGAAAGAAGACGATAACTTTTGGAATAGGGCCGGCGGGAACCGGTAAAACTTATTTGGCCATGGCGATGGCCGTAAAGTCCCTAAAAGAACAATCAGTCTCCCGTATTATTCTAACCAGACCGGCCGTTGAGGCCGGTGAAAAATTAGGATACTTGCCCGGAACCTTACATGAAAAGGTTGATCCTTACTTAAGGCCACTTTTTGATGCTTTGTATGATATGATGAGTGCCGAACAATTTCAGAAATTAATGGAACAAGGTATTATAGAAGTAGCACCCCTTGCATATATGCGGGGAAGGACGCTCAATGATTCTTTTATACTTTTGGATGAGGCTCAAAATACTTCACCCGAACAGATGAAGATGTTTTTAACAAGGTTAGGTTTTGGTTCAAAGGTTGTTGTAACGGGTGATGTGACCCAGGTTGATTTGCCCCGAGAGATACATTCTGGCTTGGTGGTTATCGAAAAAATTTTGAAAGAGCTTGATGATATCGTTTTCGTTCATTTAACAGCAAAAGATGTTGTTCGACATAAGTTGGTACAAAAAATTGTTGAGGCTTATAAGGAGTTTAAAGATAATAAAGTTAAAAAAGAAAGAAATTCTTCACCGGGAGAGCTTAAGTGGTAACGCACACTTTAAATAAAGTCAAAAAGAGATTTCAAAAAAATACTTTTTTCAGAAATAAAAACGCTCAACGAATTGTTTTAAGTGTTGCAACTTTTCTTATAATAACAAGCCTTCTTGCTTTTGACTTCATTCCAAAGACTATAAACATTGAAGCCGGAAAGCCAAGTCCCGAAACTATAAAAGCGCCCAGAACCATAGAATTTATAGATGCTGAAAAGACAGAAGAGCAAAAAAAAGCGGTTGCATTAAGCGTCGAGGAAATATACAAGAGAGACGTTACTGCTGTTACACGAGTTCAGGAAAAAATTCGAAATTTTTTCCTGCATGTTAGGGATGCAAAGTCCATTCAGCTCCCCGTTGGAGTTACGGGTGAATCTAAAGTCATTGACGAAGAAGCTTTGTTGGAGAAGCGATTGGCCAATCTTAAAGAGAGCGTTGGTCCGGTTATTTCTGACAACGTACTCACCACTTGTATCAATATGTCCGATGATAAAATTCAAGATTTAGAGGAAAAGACAGTTAGCATCGCTACGCAGGTTATGAGCGGCAATATCATGGAAAATGATCTTGCCGATAAAAGAAAAGAGTTAAGTCGAATGACTGCTGCATTAACATTGCCTCTTCCGCGGATTGAAGCAGCGACAGAAATAGGAGGAGCGTTTATTGAACCCAATTATTATTATGATGCTGAACAAACGCAAAAGTTGAGAGAAGAGGCCACGGCAAAAATCGAGCCATATAAAGTTAAAAAAGTGGCGGGGGAAACAATTGTAAGAGAAGGGGAAGTTGTCACAGATGAGCAGGTAAAGATATTAACGGAACTTGGGTTGCTTAAGAAAAGCATAGAAGTCAAAAAAATTATTGGTACAGTTCTTCTTGTGCTGGGCATATTAATGGTGCTTGCGATTTATATTTATAAATTTCAGAGAGAAATTTTTGAAGATACTCATTTTTTACTTTTATTAGGCATACTTTTGATATTTGTTACATTTACAGCAAAGGTTATTACACCTTTTTTCCCCAGCTACTTAATTCCGGTTGCGGCCATTGTTATGCTTACGGTCATCCTCCTCAATCCTCGCATGGGTATTGTTATGGTGTTGATATCGAGCATAATAACCGGTCAAATTGTTGGAGACAATTTACAATATTTAACTGTTATGATTTTAAGCGGGTTATTTGCGGTTTATTTAGTTTCAAACGTGTCTCATCGAGGCGATCTTATGCGAGCGGGATTTTGGTTAAGTTTGGAGATGGTTTGTTTTTGTTTTGCTATGGGTTTAACTCGGGATATTAATTTACTTGATGCATTAAGAAATGCGGGATGGGGGCTGGCCAGTGGAATGTCTTCAGCCATTTTAACCATAGGGGCCTTACCTTTTTTGGAATCAGGGTTTCGCATAACCACCGATATTAAATTGTTGGAATTAGCAAATTCAACACAGCCGTTGTTACGTGAACTTATGATTAACGCACCCGGAACATATAACCATAGTGTTATGGTGGGTAATTTAGCCGAGGCTGCGGCAGAAGAAGTTGAGGGAAATCCTCTCCTTGCTCGTGTAGGTAGTTATTATCACGATATTGGCAAATTAAAGAGGCCTTTTTTCTTTGTTGAAAATCAGATGGGTAGCGAAAATCCTCATGATAAAACAAATCCCAACTTAAGCTATTTAATTATCAACGCTCACGTAAAAGATGGGGTTGAAATGGCTAAGAAAAATAAGCTTCCTAAAGAGATTATAAAAATTATAGAACAACATCATGGGACCAGTCTGGTGAGTTATTTTTATCATAAGGCCAAAGAGAACAACGGCAAGCAGAAAATATCAGAGGTACAGTTCCGCTATTCAGGCAAAAAGCCAACAACCAAAGAGGCCGCAATTATTATGCTTGCTGATTCTGTTGAGGCTGCTGCCAGAACAATTTCTAAGTTGTCGCCGACCAGATTGGAGCAACTTACCAAAAAAATTGTTCAAGATAAATTAGATGACGGCCAGCTCGAAAAGAGCAATTTAACATTTAGTGATCTCGAGAAGATTGTTAAAGCCTTCTCTCAGATGCTTTCCAGCATCTATCATTCCAGGATTGAGTATCCTGATTTAAAAGTTTCTTCTTCGAAAGGCGCGATTACTTATGGAAATTTTAATAAGCAATAAACAGGATGATATTAAAATAGACTTGTTATTTTTCAAGAAGTTAGCCGAGTTCACTTTGACTTTTGAGGGGATAAAACCATTGACCGAACTGAGCATGGTGTTTGTGGATGAAGAAGAAATAGAGAAACTTAATTTTCAATACAGAGAAGTTGAAGAACCAACGGACGTGCTTTCCTTTTCTTTGTACGATAAATTACCGCAAGATGAAACGGAATACCCATTGGTGCTCGGAGATGTTGTTATTTGTCCTATAATAGCAAAGCAAAATGCTTTAAAAGCAGGTTGTTCTGTAGGACAGGAATTAAATGTGTTGCTTGTTCACGGGATATTACATTTGCTTGGGTACGAACACAATAGCTTGGATGACGAAAGAATAATGATGGCGCGACAAAAAGAAATTTTAAACGGGTTTAGTCGAAGTGAGCCTGGTGTTAAATGAAAGAGCGTTCTTTGGTAAAAAGCTTCAATAATGCCATCGAGGGTATTGTGTGTGTTTTAAAAACTCAGCGCAATATAAAAATACATTTTTTAGTTGCTGCAATTGTTTTGACATTAAGCCTTATTTTGGGCGTTGACCGTTTTGAATTTATGTTGCTTCTTTTTGCGATTACGTTGGTAATTGTGGCTGAGCTTCTGAACACCGCGATAGAATACAGCATAGATGTTGTAACTACTACCTTTGATCCTTTAGCGAAAATTTCTAAAGATGTTGCTGCTGGTGCAGTTTTAATAGCCAGCATGAATGCTCTGTTAATTGGTTATTTTGTATTTTTTCAATATTTAAGCCGCTATAATTTATTTTTTTTTCAAAAGATAAAAGGAGCTCCTATTCACCTAACTATTGCAGCGCTTCTTTTGGTTGGGGTTTTGGTAATTGCGGCAAAAGCGGCTGTGGGTTATAAAGATTTTCTCCGTGGTGGGTGGCCCAGTGGGCATGGCGCTCTTGCTTTTAGCGCTTGTACCGCAATTTTTTTTATTGGTAAAGATATTGTATTGACAACTTTGGCTTTATTTATGGCCTTAATTGTATCTCATAGTCGTATTCAATCAGGGATTCATTCTTGGCTTCAAGTTTTAGCCGGGGCTGTTTTGGGATTTTTGGTTACGGTTTTATTATTTCAATTATTTTATCTTTAAAATGGAGGGATAACGGCATTGGATACAAACGTTTTTGTTCAGTTAATTGGGTTTTTGTTTTTACTCTCTTTATCAGCATTGACTTCTATGGTCGAGACCGCTCTTATCTCGGTAAATCAGATAAAGATAAAGAAGCTTGCCAAAGAGGGAGTTAAAAGGGCGGTTACCTTGGAGAAAGTGTTGGAAGAGCCAAATAAGTTTTTAGCGACCATACTTTTTCTTAACAATATCATAAATATTGGAGCTGCTTCACTGGCTACAATATTTGTGGCAAAATATGTTTCTCACTATGCCGCTGCTATTTCAACCGGCGTGGTTACTTTTTTGGTTCTTATTTACGGAGAGATAACGCCGAAAACTTTTGCGACACAAAATGCTGAAAAAATTTCGCTTTCTGTAGCAAAGTTAATGTCGATCTTATCCATCATTTTATATCCTATTGTTCATATACTTATAACAATCGCCAATCTTTTCATTAGAGTTTTTGGTGGCAAGCCTTTAGAGAAAGGACCTTTTGTTACCGAGGAAGAGTTAAAGACTTTGGTGACGGTTGGGGAAGAAGCTGGTGTGATTGAGGAAGAAGAAAAAGAGATGATTCACAGTATTTTTGAGTTTGGCGATACCATGGTTAAAGAAGTCATGATTCCCAGGGTGGATATAGTAGCTATAGAAAACATCGATTCGGTTAAAGAATTACTGGATTTAATTGTTCAAAGAGGACACTCAAGAATTCCTGTCTACGAAGGGACCGTTGATAATGTGGTGGGGATAATTTATGCAAAGGATTTACTCGCTAAGCCTGCCAAAAATAGACTATCTGCATCTCTTGAAGACCTAATACACACAGCGTACTATGTGCCGGAAACCATGAAGCTGGATGATTTATTAAGAGAGCTTCGAAAAAGAAAAACCCATATGGCCATAGTTGTAGATGAATATGGGGGCACCGCTGGTCTTGTTACCATAGAAGATGTCTTGGAAGAAATAGTTGGCGAGATATTTGATGAGTATGATTTAGAAATGGTTATGGTTGAACGAATAGACGATAACAATATAAGGGTTGATGCGCGGGTGAGTTTGGATGAAGTTAACGAAATTTTGGGAGTAAATTTACCTGATATGGAGTGTGAGACAATTGGAGGATTTGTTTACGAGTTGGTAGGTAAAATTCCAGTTGCCGGAGATAAAGTTGATTTTGAAATTATGCCTAAACAGAAGTTAACTTTTTTGGTGGAGAAAGTTAATAGAAGGCGTATTTCAAAAATCTTAATTACTAAAAGTGAACTAAAAGAGGAAAAGGAAAAAAATTATGAAGATAAATAGTTTGGTTGATTTAGCATTTGAGGCTAAGGACAATGCGTATGCTCCGTACTCTGATTTTCGGGTTGGAACAGTTTTGTTATGTAGGGATGGTCAAGCATTTATCGGCTGCAATGTGGAGAATGCTTCTTACGGGTTATCTGTATGTGCGGAAAGAGTAGCTTTGTTTAAAGCCATTTCAGAGGGGCACAGAGATTTTGAACTTTTGGTTTTGGTTTCAGATTCTGACGGGTTTTGTTCCCCATGCGGTGCTTGTAGGCAAGTCTTATGGGAGTTTAATTCGCAGCTAAAGATCATAATGTCAAACCAAAAAAGAGAGGTTAAAGAGGTAAACATTAAAGAACTTTTACCTTATGCTTTTTCATCTCTTAAGAAGGGGGATAAAACCGTTTTTGGAAGTAAGGATTGTTGATGATTTTGATGTTGAACTGATAAAAAAACTCACTCTTTTAGAAAAAGAGGCTTTTGGAGGAGGGGGGTTAAATGAATGGACCCTTCCTGTTTTTATCAAGTATGGCAGGGTTTACATTTTAGAAGAAAAAGGAAAAGTTTTAGGTTTGGCTGAGTTTATTAAGGATTGGAACGATCAAAAGTTAGTTTTTTTGGTGGGTTTTTCTATTTGTCGCAATAAAAGAGGACAAGGTTTGGGTAATTCTTTTCTTGAAAGGGTTATTCAACTTTTAAAGGAAGAATACGTAAAAGTTATAAGAATTACTGTTTCTTCTCATAATAAAGTGGCTTTAAAACTCTATAAAAAATTGGGTTTTACCGAAATAAGGTATTTGAAAAACGAGTATGGCTTAGGAGAAGATAGGTTGCTTATGGAGTTAAATTTAGAGGAGGGTGTATTTTAGATGGAAGATGGTTTTAAAAGCGGATTTGTTGCTATTGTTGGAAGGCCGAATGTTGGCAAATCTACTTTAATTAATTCTCTTTTAAGACAAAAGGTTGTAATCACATCCGATAAGCCTCAAACCACACGTCATAGAATTAGCTGTGTTTTAAATAAGGAAAATGCTCAAGTTGTTTTCATAGACACCCCTGGGTTACACAAACCGCATGACTTATTGGGCGAACATCTTAATCAGAAAGTAACGGGTGCTTTAAACGAAGTTGATGTGATTATTTTCATGGTTGACGCTTCTCAAGTTATTGGTAGGGGAGACGCTTTTATTGCCAATGAATTGAGCAAACTCAGTACGCCAATCATCCTGGTTTTAAATAAGATGGATAAAATTGACAATAACGATTTAATTGTTCAATTAGAGATTGGGCAGGATCTCGGTAAGTTTAAAGAAATTATTCCCATCTCGGCTTTAGGTGACAAAAATTTGGATGTTTTGACGGATGAGCTTGTTAAGTTACTGCCTCAAGGCCCAAAATATTACCCGGATGATATGCTTACGGATCAACCTGAAAAGACTATAATTGCTGAGCTTGTTCGGGAAAAAGTTTTGGAGTTAACTAAAGAAGAAGTGCCGCATAGTGTAGTTGTAAAAGTTGAAAGTGTTGATAGAAGAGAAAATAAGGATATTATTGACGTTGATGCCGATATTTTTGTAGAGAGGGATTCTCAAAAAGGAATAATTATAGGTAAGGGCGGGAAGATGATTAAAGAGATTGGACAACGAGCTCGCGTGGATATAGAAAATCTTTTAGGCAGTCAAGTTTTTTTGAATCTCAGGGTCAAGGTTAAAAAGAACTGGCGGACCAATGAGAATTTAATTCGTGATATGGGTTATTAATTAGCTTGTGAGGTTTTGTGTTGGAAGAGAGAAATGAAATTATCTTAAAAACCATAAATAGACTGATTGCCGCAAGCAAAATAGATAAGGTAACGGATGTTCTTGGGAAATTATATTCTGCCGATGCTGCGGAAATTGTTGAGCATCTCGATGAGGAAGATCAGAGAAAAATATTTGAGGTTTGGGCTCCCGATCAATCAGCAGGCGCCTTATTGGAAATGGGAGAAGAGAGTCAAGTTGATATTGCCGAAAGCTTAAACATTTCCGTTATCTCTGAAATTTTAAATGAAATGCCATCGGACGACGCTGCTGATTTAATTGCGGACCTTTCAAAAGAAACGGCGGAGAAAATTTTTGCGGCAATGAAGCCGGAAGTAGTTGCCGATGTGCGAAGTCTTTTAAAACACGGCGAAGAAACCGCCGGCGGTTTAATGAACCCCGAGTTCATAACATTAAAGAAAGATATGACTGCTCAGGAAGCAATAAATGAATTAAGAAGAAGAGCTTCTGATGTTGAAATCATACATTATGTTTTTGTCGTCAATGATGAGAATCAGCTGGTGGGAGTGGTTTCTCTTAAAGATTTAATAATAGCTTCTCCAAAAACTCCAATACGGGAAATTATGAACCCTGATGTTATTTCCGTTGAAGTCGGGACTGACCAGGAAGAAATCGCAAAGATTATTTCCAAATATAACCTTTTAGCATTACCTGTAATTGATCGAGAGCATAAACTTTTGGGCGTTGTTACCATTGATGATGTTTTAGATGTTGTTGAAGATGAGGCTACGGAGGATATGTATAAATTATCAGGTACGATAGATATTGAAGAAAGCGATGTAATGAGTAGTCCGTTTTCCAGAGTTTTACAAGCGAGGCTTCCCTGGTTGGCTATAGCATTGGTGGGCGAAGTTGTTATTGTAGGAGCTATTGCAGAGCATTTTAAATATTTATTGATTACATTGCCTGCTTTGGCCGTTTATTGGGCGTGCATGACCTCAATTGGCGGGAATTGTTCGTTTCAAGCATCGACCGTAGCGGTGCGCGATTTAGCAACTGGACATCTTGATTCGAAAGCTATTTTTTTGCGCGTTATAAAAGAGACAAGGCTTGCTTTGATAATGGGAATAATTACGGGCGTGGCACTTTTTTTAATTGCGTCTGTTTGGCAAAGTTATTTGCCTTTAGCTATAATTGTTTCCGTAGCAAATGTTTTGATAATAGTGTTGGGGGCTTTTACCGGGACGGTGGTTCCGTTTTTATTTAATTTGGTTGGAATAGATCCCGCAGTTTCTTCAAATCCTTTTCTGGCATTAGTCATGGATGCAATTAGTCTATTTGTATATTTTTACATAGCTGTTTTGGTTTTGGAAAAATATACTGTTTTTTAAGGAGAACAAGTGACATCTGAAGAACTTGCGAAATATATAGACCATACTATTTTAAAGCCTCAATCAACCGTGAATGATGTTCTTTCTGCCTGTGATGAGGCGATAAAGCACCGTTTTGCCACCGTTTTTGTAAATTCTTATTTCGTTCCTTTTGTAAAAAAGAAACTAAAGGGAACAAGTGTAGACGTTGGTACGGTTGTTGGCTTTCCATTGGGAGCGAGTTCCACAGTTGCAAAGTGTTTTGAAGCTGCAAGCAGTGTTTTAAGTGGTGCAAATGAGATAGATATGGTTATAAATTTGGGACTCTTAAAAACGGGAAATATTGATGAGGTTTATCTTGATATAGCTGCCGTTGTTGAAGCGGCGCACTCAGCTAAGCAAGAAGTTAATTTAAGAAATGTGATTGTGAAAGTGATAGTTGAAGCATGTTATCTGACCAATGACGAAAAGAAGAGGGCCGCGGAAACAGTGAAAAATGCCGGCGCGGATTTTGTTAAAACCTCCACCGGCTTTGGCCCTGGAGGGGCCAAGGTTGAAGATGTAGAGCTTTTAAAAAAAGTTGTTGGCGATAACGTGGGGATTAAGGCATCGGGCGGTATAAAAACATACGAACAGGCTTTAGCCATGATAGAAGCGGGAGCAACGCGTATTGGCACAAGTTCTGGGGTGGAGATAATGGAAGGTTTTTTAAAAAAAGGTAAGGATTAAGAAGATTCAGCCTCCAGCCCTCAGTTATCAGCTTTTAGCAAAACCAAACTCACAAACAGAGAGCAGGGGGGGGATCAAAAATTAGGGAACAAACTATTTCTATGATGATTGCTTAGCGACCGGGGTTGAGATTGCCCGATATAGGAATTGTGCTTTAAGTAATGAACAGATAGCACTTTTTTGTGTCATTGCGTCTGCCCGCCGGTGCCTGGCCCAGGCAGGCGGGAGCCCCGATATTTTATCGGGCGAAGCGGTCTTGCTGGCAAAGATTGTCACACCCCTTTTAGTCGCTTGCTGTAACTATCGGCAGGCAATGACAAAATTCAACAGTCCCGGAGCTGTGCCGGAAGCTGGAGGTGTCTAATGTCTTCACATAAAGTTAAAGGCTCTCTTTATAAAGCTCAAGGGATAGTTTTAAAATCAGTAAAACTTGGTGAAGCTGATAAAATAATAACTTTTTTTACCGATTCTTATGGAAAAACAAGTGCTATTGCAAAGGGGTTAAGACGAACTAAAAGCAAATTTGGGGGAAGGCTTGAACCCTTTACTCACATCGATCTTTTGCTTTACAAAGGTAAAAATTTGGATATAATCACGCAAACTGAGATTATCGGTTCCTTTTCAGAAATTAGAAAGGATTTAAATAAGATAACCTATGGGTTAGCTGTGCTTGACCTGGTTGACAAGATATCGGTTGATGGCGAGAAAGATAAAAAAGTCTTTGAATTCCTTTTGTCAAGTTTAAGGACTTTATCTAAAATATCCACTAATATTGATCTTTTTTTGGTGGCATTTGATTTAAAATTACTTTATCTTTCTGGTTTTATGCCTGTACTTAATAGGTGTGTTATTTGCGATAAGTCTGTAAACTTTTTTAAGGAGGTCTTTTTTAGTTGTGGAAGAGGAGGACTTCTTTGTGAAAGATGTAGCCATTGTTTTGATTGTCAACCAAGAGAGGCTGGGGCAGATATATCTCTTGTAAGTTTTCAGGGAGTCAGCTTGCTTTTAAAGTTACTTAAGGCCGACGCCAATGATTTTAACGAAATTAAGGCTTCGGAAAACTTGAAAAAAGAAGTTGTGGCAGTTGTTCAAAGATTTATTGATTTTCACATCCATGCCCGGCTTAAAAGCAGAGAATGTATAAATGAATTAAAATATTAACCATCAGAGTGTCACATTAAGAGGTGGTGTAAATTGATGAGAAAAAAGTTGGAATCACTTATAAGCAAATTAAATTTATGCATGGAGGTAGCCGAATTTTTGGTTGCTGTCTTTATGGTTGTGATTATTTTTTAGGTATTGGTTTTTTGGCTGAGCGTATTCTTGAGGGTTTTCAAACCCATCTTTTTCTTGGTCCGGTGGAAATCCATCATTTTCTCGATATGGCCCTTGTTTTTTATTGTTGTTGAAATGTTTAGGATAACTATAGCTTAATTTAACCGGCAAAAGAACGTGGGACGCTGTTCTTGAGGCCGCTTTTGTTGCTGTCGGCAGAAAATAGTACTTTATGAATATGGTTAATACGGAATTTATAGTGCTTTAGCTTTAGTTGTTTTGACATTAGCAGTTGTTTTAGCTTATTATTTAACCCGAAAGGCAGAAGAATAAGCTTTCACATTGAAAGACATAAAGAAGAGTAGTTGATATAATAATTTTTTACGGAAAGAATCGTAAAAGTTAATTTAGGATTAATTGCGGAAGAGACTCTCTCGTCTTGGGTGTAAAAACATACTTTAGGGGGAGGGTTTTATTATTAAGTTTTGGAGAAGCATATGAATTTTCAAGAGATAATTATGAGTTTGCAGTCTTATTGGGCTGATTATGGATGTGTTATTGGCCAGCCCTATGATTTAGAGGTGGGGGCAGGGACATTCAACCCCCATACTTTTTTAAGATGTCTTGGACCAGAACCTTGGAAAGCTGCCTATGTTGAGCCTTCACGTAGGCCAACCGATGGTCGATATGGTGAAAACCCAAATCGGTTGCAGCATTATTATCAGTTTCAAGTACTTCTTAAACCTGCTCCCGGAGATGTTCAGGATATTTATCTTGAAAGTCTTAAACGGCTTGGTGTTGATCCTAAAAAACACGACATACGATTTGTTGAAGATGATTGGGAATCACCGACTTTGGGTGCCTGGGGTTTGGGCTGGGAAGTATGGTTAGATGGTATGGAGATAACCCAGTTTACATATTTTCAACAAGTGGGCAGCATCGATTTGAAACCAATCTCTGTTGAATTGACTTATGGGTTAGAAAGAATTGCTATGTATATTCAAGAAAAAGATAGTGTTTTTGATTTAAAATGGTCTGATGGAATAACTTACGGTGATATTTATCATCGGGGGGAAATTGAATGGTCTACATATAATTTTGAGGTTGCGGATACGATTATGCTAAATGATATTTTTTGCAAATTTGAAAAAGAAAGCGAGCGAGCTTTAACCAATAACTTGGTTTTACCGGCATATGATTGTGTTCTCAAGTGCTCTCATATATTTAATCTTTTAGATGCCAGGGGCGCGATAAGCGTTACTGAGCGGACACGTTTTATTGCGAGGGTACGTGATCTGGCGAGAAAATGTGCCAAGGCCCATGTGTCCCAAAGGAAAGAAATGGGGTTTCCGCTTCTTGGGAAGTAGGGAGTTGGGAGCAAACAGTAAATGGAAAATGACTCTCGACCAAAAACTAATATCACTAAAAGTTCCGCGGACGTAAGTCCGGGGGTGTATCGGGCTCCTAAGTCTTCTTATTGGGATATAATAAAGAACTATGGAGAACAGAAGACAAGCCCACTGTGTTTATAGGTGTCAGTATCATATTGTTTGGATACCAAAGTATCGATACAAGATATTGACAAATGGGGTTGATAAGTACCTAGAAATCAAACTTGATGAGGTTA
>DFBH01000009.1 GCA_002366545.1 Candidatus Oleimmundimicrobium americanum
ACTAAAAAAGGATTGCCAGATGAAGATTTTATTATTATTAAGAAAGTAAAAAAAAGTGAATCTTTTATTCTCCACCCCAATAATTTTATATTAGCTAGTACTAAAGAATATATAAAAGTGCCAGATGATATGGTCTTAAAAGTAGAAGGAAAAAGCACTTTAGCGAGAATGGGAATTTTAGTGCATACAGCTGGTTTTGTAGATCCTGGATTTGAAGGCACTCTAACACTGGAAATTAGTAATCAATCTAATTTACCAGTGGCTCTATATCCTGATATGCACATTTGCCAGATAGCAGTAGAGTTTTTATCCTCACCAGCAGAAGTTCCGTATAACAAACGGAAAAAATCACTTTATTCCAAATCCAAAGGCCCAATAATTGCCAAAACTAATAACTTGTTTGATAAATCTAAAAAATAATAGTATAATTAAAACATTCCGCGGTAGCTCAATGGTAGAGCGGCACGCTGTTAACGTGATGGTTGTAGGTTCGAGTCCTACCCGCGGAGCAGGCTAGTGCTCGGTTCTGTGCGACCGAGATGCCCGAGAGTTCTACCCAGGTTTTTATTTTTTATGAATTCAAACTTTTGGGAAACATTTGGTAGAATAAGAGTGAAAGATCGGCTGTATTTTAGTAGAGGTGTGAGTAATTAAAAATTTTGATAGGGATCTCTAATTTAAGAAAGCCCGTTAAAAGACAACTTGCTTATTATTTTATCCACATGTTATTTTTTGCAAAAAAATGATACAATATAATTGATCCTTAAACTGGATCCAAAGGTCGAAAAAATTAAAAGTTTAGTTTTGTAAAAACATGAAAAAAGCTCAGATTATCGGCGTTGGCTGTACTAAATTTGGTAACATTCTTACCAGTCCAGAGCTCAAAGATAAAACCTTTCAGGAGATAGTGGCCGAAGCTGCTTTTGAAGCAATGGACGATGCCCAGATTCCTCCAGAGAAGATAGATGTTTTTTATGTTGGGAATATGCTTAGCAATACTACTCAGATGTACAGCCATGCTACAGTGCTGGCTGATTGGTTGGGACTGAGATTAAAGGGAGGCTATCATTTTGATACTGCTTGTTCTACTACGAATACCGGTTTGGGAATTGCAGCTCAAAGTATTCTATCTGGAAAATACAAAAATGTTTTAGTAGTAGCTGGAGAAATTACTTCCTCGTGTCCCAAGGGCGTTAATCCTTTGGAAAGAGAAGCAATTAGTCCTACTACTTTGTGGAAATGGACAGATTTTGGAATGGATCATGTTTATGGCTATCATCATTTCTATGATGTTGCCTCAGCTTACGGTGCCTTTACAACCATTGCTTACATGAAGAGAAATAAATTGTCGTTTGAGGAGATGGATAAGATAATGATGGAAGTAAATAGAGCGGTAAGAAAGCATGCTTCGATGAATCCCAAAGCAATTACCTATGAAAGGGGAAGTTTAGAGCAAGAGGCAAGGAAAGAGGGTTTTTCCAGTGTTGAGGATTACTGGAAATCTCCCAAAAATCCCTTTTTTGCGTGGCCAGCTAGGTTATTCAGCGCTTTAAATTCGGCAGATGGGGCAACGGCTATAGTAGTGTCTGGTGAAGCAAAGAAGTATACTAAAAAGCTCCCGATAGATATCGCTGGTTTTGATTGGAGAACAAGCAATTTTCCTTGGGGTGACGAAAAGGTTTATCCTTATCCCCAAGATACGCTCGCTTTCAAAACAGCCTATCAAATGGCCGGCATTAAACCGAGTGATATTGATTATCTCTACGTTCATGATTGTATGCAGATTTATCAGTTGGTTCTTTCCGAAGTTGCAGGTTATTTTCCTAAAGGAACGGCCTGGAAAGCAGTGTTGGATGGTAGAACTATGTATGACGGAGATAAGCCATTGAATATTTCTGGAGGAAGGCATGGTGGAGGCCATGCTTTTGATGCGTCTGCTGGGATGGAAATCTATGAAATTGTAAAGCAGATGAGGGGAGAAGCAGGAAAGAAACAGATGAAAAAGCCTCTTCGAGTTGCTGTTCAGCACAATCATGGATACGGAATGCACACTGCTGTAACGGTATTTAAAAAAGGAAAATAATCTAATAAAACCATGGAACCAATTGCTAAAAAATGGTATGACAATCTAGCCAAGGGCAAGATTATGGGCATAAAATGTAAGGATTGCGGAGCTTATACTTTTCCTCCTTTAACTGTTTGCAGAGAATGTAGGAGCAGGAACTTAAAAGAGGTTAAGATGTCGGGAGAGGGAGAACTTGTAATGTATTCTTCTACTATGCTTCCCAGTGCAAAGTTTGCAGATCTAGGGAAAAAGGCCTATGGGTTGATAAAATTAAAAGAAGGACCAGTGTTCTTTACTCGGATTGATGGAGTAAAATACAATACTCCAGATGAAATCAGAAAAGGAAATGAGATACTTCCCGTAAAAGTAAAGGCCAAGATCGAGAAAGTAAAGGGGATGAATATAGTAGTGTTTGAAAAAAAATAGAGAAAAGTATGACACAGGAATCAATTAAAACCAGGGTAAAGAAAATCATTGTTGGATTATTTAAGGTTAACCAAAAGAAAATCTCCAAGAAAACGAAATTCATAAAAGATTTGCACGCAAAATCAATTGATATTATTGCTTTGATTGCTGCATTGGAAGGAGAATTTAACATCAGTATTCCTCCTGGTGAAGTGCAAGCCAACAAAACTGTAGGGCAGGCCATTGACTACATAAAAAAGAAAGTAAAAAAATAAGTTCTTCACCCCAGCTCAATCTATAAGAATTTTCACTAATAGTGAGGAAGATTTTGATTATGAAAAACAATAGCTTTTTCATACTAGTTTTAAACTCCGGTTCAGCAACGGTAAAATATTCTTTATTTAAAGCCGATAATTTAGTCCTTGAAAATGAAGGGATAGTAGAACGAATAGGGCTGAAAGGAGGTGTAAAAAATCACGAAGAGGCGGTTAAAAAAATTTTAAAGGATTTAACTCAAGTAAAGAAAATTAAAGACCTTTCCAAAATTCGAACCGTAGGGCATCGAGTGGTTCACGGAGGAGAAAAATTTAAAAAGACCACCCTCCTAAACAAAAAGAAGATTGAAGAACTTAAGGGCTATTCTAAATTAGCTCCTCTTCATAACCCTCCTAATATTATGGGAATTGAAGTTTGTCAGAAACTTTTACCTCAAGCTAAACAAGTTGCAGTATTTGATACAGCATTTCATACTACTCTTCCCCCTTCTAGCTATATTTATGCCATCCCCTATAAATTTTATTCCCAACATCAAATAAGAAGATATGGGTTTCACGGGATTTCTCACCAGTATGTATCAGAGAGAGCTCGAGAGACTGTTGGTGGAAAAATTAGTCGGTTAATAACCTGTCATCTGGGAGGCGGAAGTTCGATAACTGCCATAAAAAATGGTAAATCTGTAGATACTTCAATGGGCTTCACTCCCTTGGAAGGCTTGGTAATGGAGAGCCGGTCTGGAGATATTGATCCTGCCATAGTTACTTATCTGATAACCGAATTGAATTTTACCGCCCAAGAGGTCTACGACATTTTAAACAAGAAATCGGGATACAAGGGAATCTGTGGGAAAAAAGATTTTCGCGAGATTTTAAAAATAAAAAGCAAAGATCGTCTAACTAGGCTAGCCTACGAAATTTTTGTTTTAAGCGTAACCAAATACATCGGGAAATACATTGCTGAATTGGGAGGAGTTGATATAATTGTCTTTACGGCCGGAATTGGAGAAGGAAGTTGGGAATTAAGGAAAGACGTGATGGAGCACTTTAAATTTGTGGGAATAAAATTGGACCAAAAGAAAAACAAAAATAACAGTTTGATTATTTCTACACCGAATTCAAAAGTAAAAGTATTAGTTGTTCCAGACAATGAGGCCTTAAAGATTGCCAAAGAAGCTCAAAAAATAACAAAATAGCCGGAAAAAACTATGAACATCATCAAAAAATTGGAAAAAGAAATCAGAAAAGAAAAATTTATTTCAAGAATTGTTTTTCCCGAAGGAGAGGATGAAAAAATTTTAAAATCTGCAATTTTGGCTCAGAACCGAAAGATAACTCACCCTATTTTATTGGGGGACAAGACAAAAATCCAAGACAGAGCTAAAAGACTGAAGGTCTCTTTAGAGGGAATTGAAATTGTAAATCCGGCTCAAAGCTCTAAATTAGAGGAATATAGCAAGAAATACTCAAAGAAGCAGGACATCCCTATGGAAATCTCCAGAAAAATTCTGTTAAGCCCTCTTTATTTTGGCGCAATGGCAACTAAAACAGGAGAAGCCGATGGATTGATTGGAGGAGCAGTTTTTACTTCAGGCGAAGTAATTGCAATTTCTCAACAAGTGATTGGATTGGAAAAGGGGATTTCTGTTCCATCCAGTTTTTTTCTAATGAATATCCCTCAATTTGATGGGGGAGAGGAAGGGTATTTAATTTTTTCAGACGCTTCAGTAAATATTAACCCGTGTTCAAAAGAACTAGCAGATATTGCCTTTGCTTCAGCAAAAAGCGCTCGAGATTTTTTTGGCTGGAAACCGAGGGTAGCCCTCCTTTCCTTTTCTACAAAAGGAAGCGCTAGCCATGCGTTGGTGGACAAGGTTATAAAAGCCACCCAAATTGCTAAAAAGAAAAAGTTTCCTGGATTCGTAGATGGCGAATTTCAGGTAGATGCTGCCTTAAACCGAGAAGTAGCCGAGAGAAAAATAGAAGGAAAATTGGGACAAGTAGCGGGGAAGGCAAATGTTTTAGTTTTCCCTGATTTAAATGCTTCAAATTGCGGGTACAAGCTGGTAAAGATTATAGCCCGAGCCCATACCTACGGACCTATTCTTCAAGGATTTGCCAAGCCGGTCAGTGATTTATCTCGAGGAGCAAAAATAGAAGACATTTTTGGCGTAATAACATTGATTACCAGCCAAATTAAAAAAATTAAAAAAGACCAAAAATGATTGTAGGGGTGGGAGTGGACATTTTAGAGTTAAAGAAACTTCAGTCAATACTTGATTTTGTAGGTCAAAGATTTTTGAATAAAGTTTATACTAAACCGGAGCTAAGATACATAAGAGACGAAACAAACCTTTCCCATTTGGCCACCACTTTTGCAGGCAAGGAAGCGGTTTTTAAAACATTGGGTTCTTTAGGAATTAATATTGTGGATTGGCGGGAAATCGAAATTTTAAGAAAAAAGAACGGAAAACCCTTCGTTCGATTCAGGGGAAAACTTAAAAATCAGGTTTCGAAGCAGGGTTCATTTAGTATTTTAATAAGCATGACCGCGACCTCCGATTTAGCTATAGGCCTTGCAATATTGAAGCAGAATGAATAAAGGGACCAAGGGGACATAGTGGTTCGGCAATAAGCCGCTTTTTTTATTTCCCCCAGACTCAAATTTGATAGTATACCCGAAATGTCAGGTGGAGGCCAGTAATTCTTCTACTTGCTTGAGTATTAATTCGGGACATTTAACTTCATCTACCCATCTTAAAGTTCGAAAATCGTCCCATCCGGCGAGCGGATTTAAAAAGCCTTTATTTAAAGGGCTTTTTTAATTAGGATTAAAGAAGGTTCGAACTTGTGGTATAATAAAA
>DFBH01000050.1:0-1584 GCA_002366545.1 Candidatus Oleimmundimicrobium americanum
GTGATGAAGAAATTCCGCTGCAAGAATCTGCAAATACTTGTGGCAACCGATGTTGCTGCTCGTGGCCTGGATGTTAATGATCTGACTCATGTGATCAATTACAACCTTCCTGACGATCTTGGCAATTATACCCATAGAAGCGGTCGTACCGGCCGGGCTGGATGTACCGGAACATCGGTTGTTATCATTCATATGAAGGAACGATTTAAGATCGGGGAAATTGAGAAGAAAATCAAAAAGAAGTTTAAGCAGTGCCGTATTCCTTCAGGTGGAGAGATTTGTAAAAAGCAGCTGGCTCGCCTGGTTGATGTCGTTACGAAAGTTGAGGTGGACTACGACCGGATTGATCCACTGTATGCCGGAATTTCAGAAAAGCTTGGATCCCTGGATCGCGAAGAGCTTATCAAGAGATTTGTTTCTTTGGAGTTTAATCGGTTCCTGGAATATTACAAAAATGCTCCTGATCTCAATGTAAGTGATGGGGCGAAAAAACGGCAGGGTAAAAGAGAACGACAAGGTGGGGAGTCTGCTGACAATTCAAACCGCGAGCAGAAGTTTACCCGTTTTTTCCTTAATGTTGGCCGGCGTGACGGGATTATGCCCCAGGGTCTTATTGGAAAGATTAATGGTGTTCCTGGTGCCGGGCGCATTAAAGTCGGAAAGATTGAAATTATGCGGAACAAGGCTTTGCTTGAAGCAGATAGCAAATTTACACCCCAAATACTTGACGCTTTTCAGCATATTAAAATCAATGGCAAAACAGTTTCCATTGAGGTTGCCCGAGGCAATCACGGTACAAGTCGGCCCAAATATGGCGGAATACGCCACAGTAAAGGGCGCAAGTCTAAAGCTGCATAGGGTGCAGCGTTGCGGAGACCGGCAACGCATACAGTTGCAGCAAATCGTGGTGCAGCAAAAATTCTAAGGAGAGTGATAATGAAAATTTATGTTGGACAACTGCCTCACAATGTAAACGAAAGTGAATTAAAAAAACTCTTCTCAAAGTTTGGTGAGGTTGCCGGTATCAAGTTGATCATGGATCATTATTCAGGAAGATCAAAAGACTTTGGCTTTATCGACATGCCGGACAATTCAGAAGCAGATGCAGCGATAAAAGCCTTGAATAAAAGCATGCTCAAGGGAAGAGAGATTAAAGTAAACCAGGTGCAGCAAACACGCCGTGAAAAACGTTTGAAGCGTCGTTCTCGATATTAGTCTGATTTGTTTGAGAAGGGGAATTCCAGGGACATCCATGATTCCCTCCCCTGATTCCTAGGACCCCCGGCTACCCGATTGGGCATATAATCTTTCAAGCATGAAAAAGGGGACAAATTTATTTTTTTGACAATAGAAAGCCTCTATAATAAGAGATATTCATGCCACGGAGAGTTCGTTTAGTACTTCCCAACTACCCTCATTATATTATCCAGCGGGGACAGCTGACTGCCGATAGAATGTTTATGCAGGAAATATCACAAAAGATAGGAAGACGGCTTGAATTGCGCAGTCCTGGACGACCAAGGAAAAAAAGAAAATAAATCTGTCCCCTTTCTTCCTTTCTTCTTCCTCGTCATTATTCCATTG
>DFBH01000050.1:1750-6787 GCA_002366545.1 Candidatus Oleimmundimicrobium americanum
TTATAAGGTTCTGCAAAGCTCTCACGACATGATATCTATTATTGCCGGAGGAATGACAATAAATTATGCTTTTAGATAACGAAAACCAGAATTTAAAAGTACATGAATGGATTGCAAAGTATACAGAAGAAGGCAATCTGAATATTGTAACCGGATATTTTACTATTGGCGCGTTGGCCTATCTGTCAAAAACTGTTAATAAAAAGATCAAAGATTATCGTTTTGTTCTCGGCGATATAGTAAATGTAGATGCTGTCAAAGACAGAACGCTTGATTTAATCAATGAAAATATAACTATCGAGGCAGCTTTAAGGCTCGACAAATTAGCTCAAGAAGCTGTGGAATTTCTTAAACAGGACAATGTTAATGCCAGAACCCTGGAGCCAAATTTTTGCCACGCAAAAGTATACCTTTTTAAGCCTGCCGCTAATGATGACAGAGATAATTATTTTATTTCCGGAAGTTCAAACTTAACAGAAGCCGGAATCGGGTTAAAAGAAACACACAATATAGAATTGAATATTGCTGAGACAGGCAATAACAACCAATATAAAGAACTGGCTGAATGGTTTGAAGGCTTGTGGATAAGCAAACAGGCCCACAAAGACAAAACTCTAATAGATGAAAACGGCAAAAAATACACAAAGCCATTTAAAAAATATCTAATTGAAGAAATTGAAAAAATATTTATTAAATACTCGCCCAAAGAGCTCTATTACAAAGTTCTTTTTGAGCTATTCGGCAGCCAGATAGACAGTGCCCACGATAATCCGGGTTTTAACCGTCAGATCGGAAGGCTTGAAAATACAGCTATTTTGAATACTAAGCTGATCTCGTTTTGGTTTTCAAAGAACTACAACTCCTTAAGTATGGCAGGTGGCTATTTCAATGTAGGCACTAATGAAATAAATTCTATCCCTGTCCCTGAAAATGCATTTGCAGACTACTGGAGAAGCCTTTCCTTTTTAACTGAAGTGAATCAATATCTTAATCGAGTTGAATCTACTAACATCACCTTGTTTATTAACATTTTAAATGCCTTGGTTGTGGAATTATACTTTGAGAATGAAACTTACGAGAGCAAATTAGATATTCTGAAATTTGTTGAACAGGATTTAAAAGAGGTATTGGGCAAAGATAATTTTGAGCAGTTGCCCGACAAGCGAAAAGAAGCAGTAATTGAAGAACTCCACAAACGCTGGTCAAACCCTGCCAGCGAGATTGTCAAACGAATGAACAGCTTTACAGAAAAAAGCCCGGATATTTTAAAATCGATACTGGAGAGTAAATAAAAGAAATGCGGATCACATCTCAAATATTAGCAATGGGATTACGGCTGTTTAGTTTAAATAGTGAATATTTAAGATGCGACCCAACAAACCACAAGGGGCGGGAAACATAACCCTTCCTACATTTAAAAAGGCGGATATCATTACAAAGGTGATGATATCCATATCTGCTCAATAACTTGTTAGGAGATATGGGATTAGGATTATGAAAGATGAGATTAGCCGGCTAAAATCAAGCTCCAAAATAGAGCTTTGGTTCGTTACCATTTTTATAGGCCTATCGGTTATCATAGCCTTCTATGTGCTCGAACGATGCAATATAGTTAGCGCATCAGATCAAAACTCGGTTGATAAGCGCAAAGGCGTGGTTTTCGAAGTTACAGATGTGATTATAGAAGAGAAGGTGACTGTTGCACCATCTCGCACAGCCACACAACAGAAGCGACTCGAAGCGTTTGTTTACGAAATATTTGAACCATCTCTACCCGGCTTGCAACGTAACAGAAGTGCTGTAAATCCAAGTATTCTCTCTGAGCGTTTTGGTGTGCCACAGTGCCGCTCATCTCAGCCAGATAGGCACCACGATCCAGTAGGTCCACCTGAAAATGAAGACCTTGTGTGGCATTATCCCGGCATGACCCTTCATATGGTCGCGAAGGTAGCATCTCGTGTGGCGGGAAGAGAGAGGCCGATGTCGATTACGGCAGTCGAGATATCTAACCCAAACTATTGCCTTAAACATAGTTTAAGAATCGGTCAGCCGTGGTCAGTATACTTATCCGTTCTAGGCCCTCCTCTTTATCGGTATCAGTACCAAATTATCTATGAATCTGAAACTGTATTTGATGTCAAAACTGGTGCAATCCTTACCTATCCCTACCAGGTTGAGATGGAAGCGGATACCGATGATAATATTCAGAAAATCGAGTGGAGTTGGTGGTCACATTAAGGACCTCTTATTGATCTCTCTCTAAGCAGCACAGTTATTGATTGTGGGCATTCGTATATGGACGCCTAGGTCTAAAAATTTGAACTATGGATTGAACGGAAAAAATTTTTCCTAACCTTGCTGCTTCAGTGGACAGCGCAAAAACCGCGCCGCCCCTGAGCAGCCCGTTATACATAAAAGAAAATAAAAGGAAAAAATCTGAATGGCTATAGAAGCATTAAATAAAGCATTACATAAAGCAAGCAAACAGAAGAATGATGATTTCTACACTCAACTTTCTGACATTGAAAAAGAATTAAAGCATTATAAAAAACACTTTAAAGGTAAAGTTGTATACTGTAACTGTGATGACCCTCGCATAAGCAATTTCTTCCACTATTTTTCATACAATTTCGAAAAGCTATGGCTGAAAAAATTAATAGCAACGTGCTATAAAAATCAAAACAGGGACTTGTTCAGTCAAAATGACTCAGAACAAGCCATATATTTAGAGTACGAAGGAGACAAAAACGGGAATAATATACCTGACCCCGAAGAAATAGGAATAAAGCACTTAAAAGGAGATGGGGATTTTCGTAGTAAAGAAAGTGTTGATCTTCTGAAACAAGCTGATATTGTCGTAACCAACCCACCGTTTTCATTGTTTCGAAAATATGTAGCACAGCTAATCAAATACGATAAAAAATTCATCATTATAGGCAGCCAAAACGCAATAACTTACAAGGAGATTTTTAGTCTAATAAAAGATGGCAAGCTATGGCTGGGTGTTGATAACTATGGGACGAAGTGGTTTGGTGTTAAGGATCATTACGACATAAAAACAGAATCAAGAAAGAAAATTGAAGATGGTAAAAAATACTTTAGTATGGGCAACATTGTTTGGTTTACGAATTTAGAAATTAGAAAGCGCCATGAGGATTTAATTCTCTATAAACAATACACTCCTGGAACATACCTAAAATACGACAATTACGATGCTATCAACGTAAATAAAGTTGCAGAGATACCTATGGACTATGCTGGGGTTATGGGTGTTCCGATCACATTTATGGATAAGCATAATCCTGAACAATTTGAAATCATAGGGCTTATTGCAGGAAATATTAAAGGAATGGCGGGAATTGTTTCGTCAAGCGGAAAAGATGGGCCATATATTAACGGTAAATTAAAGTATGGTCGTATTCTTATACGAAACCGTAAACCGGAAAAGGGATAATTGATGGAAATAGAACTAAAAGAAATTAGAGTCCGTGAATTAGCAGAGGGTTATGAAGATAACGCTGAAGATGGTGTTGTTGGTTTTGGAGGCAAATTGGATATCCGCCCTCCCTACCAACGGGAGTTTATTTACAAGGACAAACAGCGAGACGCAGTCATTAATACGCTTACCAAAGACTTTCCCCTAAATGTGATGTATTGGGCTGTGCGGGAGGATGGAAATTTCGAGATCATTGATGGGCAACAGCGGACAATCTCGGCTTGCCAATATGTCGATGGCGATTTCGCCTTTGAGAACAAATATTTCCACAACCTACAAAAAGATGAAAAAGACCAAATTTTAGACTACAAACTTATGGTCTATCTATGTAGTGGAACGGATAGTGAAAGGTTGGAGTGGTTTAAAATAATCAATATAGCAGGTGAAAAACTAACTGATCAAGAATTAAGAAATGCAGTTTATTCAGGCTCGTGGGTTTCAGACGTAAAAAGGTACTTTAGTAAAAACGGATGTCCTGCCTACGGTATGGGAAACGATTATTTAAACGGCTCACCGATAAGACAAGATTATTTAGAAACCACAATAAAATGGATAAGTAATGATTCCATTGAGCATTATATGGCTGAACACCAAAACGAACCAAATGCTAATGAATTGTGGCTTTATTTTCAAAGTGTAATTAATTGGGTAAAAGCAGTATTCCCAAAGTGCCGTAAGGAAATGAAAGGAATACAATGGGGATTTCTTTACAATGAGTTTAAAAATCAAAAATTTGATTCCAAAAAACTTGAAGAAGAAATAACAAAATTAATGCAAGATGAAGATGTAACAAACAAAAAGGGAATTTATTTATACGTTCTAAACCGGAAAGAGAAACACTTAAATATCCGTGCTTTCAGCGACAATCAAAAAAGAGAAGCATACGAAAGGCAAAAAGGAATTTGTATTGAGTGTAAAGAACATTTTGAGATAAGCGAAATGGAAGCCGACCATATTACACCTTGGCACGAAGGTGGAAAAACCTCTGCTGAAAATTGTCAAATGCTTTGCAGAGATGATAACAGAAGAAAATCTGGAAAATAAAAAATGTATAACAATGGCAATAGAGCAGACTGCGGTGTGCCTCGTCATGAGCAAGCTCATGTCGATCCACATCCTCGCAGCTCATCCGCCGCGTTATTGAGCAGAGTGAAAATTAGTAAAACTTAAAATTGATAGACTAATTTGGGAGAAAAGAGTGTTCGGAATAGACCCAGAAATAGCTGTTGCACTTATCATAATATTAATAATATATGGAGGTCCGCTAATCCATGTGGCTGCGTCTAGCCGCTCTCATGGCGGCGCAAAATTTGGCTGGTTTGTTGCTGTCTTTTTTTTCTGGTGGTTGGCGTATATTGTATTCTTAATTGTTACACAGAAAACTGCAGACCAAAATTGAATTAGCAAAAATGCGGGATAACACACTTATTTTTTTTCAAAATGCCCACACACCACATAACAAACGCATCCAGACCGACAAACCACTCGCTACGCGATTGGTTTGCGTCTGATGCGAGGCGTTAAGCTGACCGCTCGCGATG
>DFBH01000050.1:6885-7524 GCA_002366545.1 Candidatus Oleimmundimicrobium americanum
TCGCAGCTCATCCGCCGCGTTATACCATTAAATAATAGTCTCTAAATCTTGGTGAACGAGATGAATTTCATTGATATTTGGTCAATAGTAGCAGGTGCAGCAAGTATTATTTCATTACTGGTTGTTATGAGCGATAAGGCCCCAGAGTGGAAAAAATATATTTCACCAGTAGGCTTTTTATTAGGGGGATTCGCAGTCGGTAGAATTTCTTATGGTCTATTCCCGGCAGCAGGCGCTATTATCAAAGATACTAAATTTTTCGGTTTTTTATTAATACTGGTGTTGCTCTTAATTGTTTTGGTTGTCTTTGCTCAAATGATGATAAAAAGAAAGCAAGATTTTTACGCTTATTTTGTTGTATTCATGGTTTTAGTCATTGGTGTTCCACAAATCATGGAAAAATATACAGCCTCATTCTCGGACATTCCAAAAGAGGATTATTTGGTAATAGCCACCATTAAAGAAAAAAATACTGATTATAGCTCTGCCATTCGCTATTTGGAGAAATACAAACAGTTAAGTTCAGACGTTGAATTTAACAAAAAAATATCAGAAAAAATTAGGGGGAAGCAATGGGGTCAGCCCTTGACATAGGACATTTTCGCCTAACGAATTACTGCACCTGACCGCCAACAGCTC
>DFBH01000050.1:7529-9940 GCA_002366545.1 Candidatus Oleimmundimicrobium americanum
CTCGGCGGTTTTTGAAAGGCTCTGGCCCGCATCAAAGCAGGTGGTTTTTCAAGGTTCAGCGCTCCGCAGTGTTGGCTGGGAATTCCGGGGACGGGAATTCCGGGGACGCAATACTTAAATAATGAAAGTAAATATTTCAGGCAGCAGGGGAATGCCGATATATTGAAAGAACGGTAATGAAGAAGAAGGAATCAAAAAAACTTATTAAAACGGGCAACTTTCACCAAAAAGAGGATCCATTTGAGATGAGAGAGAAGCAAAATCATATTGAAAAATTCTGGGCTCAACCGGAATCGCGACGTCTTGAATTCAAGGAACAATTCACCGGGGGGAAACAATTAGCAAAAACTTCTGTTGCCTTTTCGAATGGTGGGGGAGGCAAAATCGTGTTTGGAGTAAGGAACGATCCCCGCGAAATTATCGGTATTGCTAATAATAAACTCTTCAAGCTCGAAGAGCGCATTGCAAACCATATTTTAGATAACTGTGAACCGACCATTGTGCCTGAGATTTATATTCAGGCTGTGAAAGACAAAACCCTTCTCGTTGTTGAGATCTTTTCAGGACCAGATAAACCATACTACATTAAATCCAAGGGTAAAGATAAAGGCGTTTACATACGTGTGGGCTCTACGACCAGACAGGCATCGCAGGAAATGATTCAAACATTGGAACTTCGCAGGCGAAACATTTCCTTTGACGCTCTTCCCGTATATGATGCCTCCATCGCAGAAGTATCTCTCGATACATTTAAAGCAGATTATAAAAAAACGACCGGACGAGCTCTCGATGATGAACGTCTGACAAATCTGGGATTATTGCATGATGAGCGAAGCCATATTCTTCCGACACACGGGGCTGTTCTCTTGTCGGAATCGCCCATTCGAAAACGGTATTTCCCCTATGCAAAAATAGAGTGCGCGCGTTTCAAGGGCACGGACACAGGCGTATTTCTGGATCAGATGACAATAAATGGTCCGATCCATGCGACTGTAGAGCCCTGTCTTTCCTTTATCAAAAAGAATATAGCGCTATCAGCGGAAATCGGTGAGGTGTATCGAGAGGAGCGATGGGAATATCCTCTTGAAGCTGTTCGTGAAGCGGTTACAAACGCCGTCATTCACCGTGATTATTCGGTCCTTGGAAACGACATAAAGGTAGCGATCTTTGATGACATGCTCGAAATTACAAGTCCCGGACATTTGCCGGAGACCCTCTCCATAGAAAAGCTCGGAACGGGAAGATCGGAAATCAGAAATCGCGTTCTGGCGCCTATCTTCAAGAGTCTTAATTTGATCGAAGCATGGGGCACAGGATTTCAGAAAATGCGAAAGGCGCTTGAAAAATACCCTGAGATTGATCTAATCCTCCAGGAGGTTGGGTATGCGTTTCAAATACAGTTCAGAAAAAAGATGGCGGACCGGACAAGTACCGGACAAGTACCGGACAAGTACCGGACAAGTGTTGTGCAAGATGCGGACAAGGCAAAGCTTCTCAAATATTGCCGTGAAGCCAGGCTACTAAAGGAAATGATGAGTTTTATGAAACTGAAACACCGTGAGACCTTTATGAACAATTATTTACGTCCGCTCCTTGAGGCAAACTGTGTCGCCATGACCATACCGGACAAGCCGAAGAGCCCATCACAACAATACATAATAACGCAGATCGGAGAAGCATTGTTAAATAAATAGGTTAATCGGGGGGATAGGATACATATTATAGCCTTTTTTCTTCAGCAAATAGGTAAGCTGTCCCCGAAATTCCCCCGAAATTCATGAGAAAAATTAAATATATAGTTGTTTTATGATGAAATCCAACAAAATTGATCTACTCATACAATACGCATTTTTAGTTGCCGGTCAGGAGGATGAGTATCTTGACCGCCGGCTTGGTCCAATCCACTTGATAAAATACGTCTATCTGGCGGATTTGGCGTATGCTGAGCGTAATTGCGGTGGGAAAAATAGGAAGCAATGGGGTCAGCCCTTGACATAGGACATTTTTGCCTAACGAATTACTGCACTTGACCGCCAACAGCTCGGCGGTTTTTGAAAGGCTCTGGCCCGCATCAAAGCAGGTGGTTTTTCAAGGTTCAGCGTTCCGCAGTGTTGGCGGCAGGTGAGTTCAATCATTGGAAAGCTTCAGTACCAGATTAAGGCTTCCCGGAGTTTCAGTTTACGATCTCAAGCATTTTCTTTTTAAAGCAATTCAAAATCACCTTGACAATCTGTATCCTACGAGATACATAAAGAGTATGAAATATAGACTCCGAAGTACAAAACAATATGACAAGTGGTTTTCCAAACTGAAAGAGTCCACGGCAAAAATAAGGGTTTTGGCCAGACTCAATCGAGTTGAAAACGGCAACTTTGGAGATTTTAAGTAAATCAGCCCCAACCTGTTTGAGC
>DFBH01000071.1 GCA_002366545.1 Candidatus Oleimmundimicrobium americanum
TTCGCACCGGCTTAGACATAATTTCCCGTGCGGTAAGAAGTTTTTTAGCGTGAACATAAATTTGTTCTAACAGCTCTTTCTCGATTTTTTTTAAAGATTTACCTTTAATCACAGCAGAACCGGCTTGAGGATGACCTCCCCCTCCGAATCTCGTTAAAATCCCCCCGACATCAACCTCATCAATTCTGCTTCTGCCTATTATGTGAATACGATCTTTCATTTCTATAAAAGAAAAAACAACGTCAATGTTTTCCAGGTCCCCAATCTTACGAGTAAGAACCGAAGCACCGTCAACATAATCAGCGGCTTTAGCGTTGGTAAACATTAAATCAATTCCGTTAACGTTTATAACACGAGCCGACTTAAGCAAAACATTTAGAAGTTCGTGCTGTTCTTTTGTTAAAACTAAATTTAAAAAATAATTTATTAAATCGATGTTTGCTCCTTGAGCCATCAAAAAAGCCAAGGCTTCGGCATCATCATACGTGGTAGTCGGATATGTCAATGAGCCGGTATCCTCATGAATTCCCAGGGAAAAAAGTGTGGCTTCAAAAGGAGATATGACAATCTGCCTATCTCTGATTATTTTGGTTAAGATGGTGGTGGTAGAGCCGATTTCTTCGGAAAAATCGCGCGTAACTTTCATATCTTCATCGGTCAGCGGATGGTGATCAAAGGTAAATACCTCAACACCGGATCTTAAAACAAGGCGCTTAAGCTCACCCAATCTATCAGCGATTTTAGTGTCAACGACTATGACTCTGTCAACAGCATTTTCATTTAACTGTCTAATATCCAAATAATCTATAAGATCACGATGCAAATAAATAAATTCCCTTACATTTCGATTTTGGGAACCTGAAAAAACAAGTTTTGCATCAGGATAAATTTTTTGAGCCGCCACCATTGCCGCTATAGAATCAAAATCAGCATTAACGTGACTTACTATAATTTCCATTATCTTCCCACTTTAATCGCAAATTCAGCTTATCAATTATATCACAGAGCGGCTTTTTTATGATTTAGAACAAGGAAGCTTAAACGATGATTTATGAGCATCTTGAATTACGAGGCCTTTACTCCTCAAATATTTCAAATTTTATTGACGAAAAATCTCATGAAACTTTATAAACTACGTCATTCTCTCGAACGTGTTCATTTACTTTTAAGCCAACGGACTGACCGGCTTTGGCGATTTCAATCGATTGGTGTTCAGCCTGCATCGACTCGACATTTTGAGCAAAATCGGTCACATGGCCCTTTATGTGAATGGAATCACCTATATTTAAATTCCCGTTTGCTATATCCACAACTGCTACACCAATATGAGAAAAGTAATGAGCAATCCTTCCAATTTCAACTTCCATGACATTACCCCCTTTCACTTAAAAACATTCGCTTCAGAAGGTAAATTCCCTTTTTACTTTCCCGATTGTTGTTCCAGGTCAGATAAAACTTTTCTCAACTTCTCAATTTCCTCACCATAACCGGCCCAATCGCCCTCTTGCTGATATTCTTGAGCTTTATCAAAATATTCTACTGCTAATTTAATTAAGTTTTCTGTGGTTATATCCACATCCGGTAAAGTTTCCTTTTCCTCAACGGGCTTTGTTTCTCCAAAAAGGGAGAGCAGAGCGCTTTCAATGCTCTTCTTCATTACCACTTTGTTTCCGTAACCCACGATAACCCGTTTTAGCTCAGGAAGCTCGCTTTGCTCCGCTTGCAAATAAAGGGGCTCAATGTACAGTAACGAGTCTTCTATTGGAATCACAAGAAGATTTCCGCGTATAACGTTTGAACCTCCCTGTCCCCATAAAGTAAGCTCTCGCGATATCTCCGGGTCTTGATCCACCCTTGCCTCAATCTGCATTGGCCCAAAAATCAACTTTTCCTTTGGGAACTTATAAATAATAAGCTCTCCGTAGTTTGGCTCGTCGCAGCGCGCGCCCATCCAAGCTATCATATTGTCCTTTTTAGCAGGAGTAAAAGGAAGCATGAGCAAAAACTCTTCCTTCTCCTCATCCTCTAATTTTACTATTACGTAATAGGGTTCCATTTCAACGTCGCTTCCTCCATAAATTTCGTGAGGAACGGCCCACTGGTCTTCTTTGTTGTAAAAAACCTGTGGGTCAGTCATATGGAAAATAGAATATATCCGCGCCTGAGTCATCATAAGATCAACAGGATACCTAATGTGAGCATGTAAATCTGATGACATGGCGCTCGCAGGTTTAAATAATTCGGGAAAGATTTTCTGATAACACTTTATCAGCGGATCACTTTCATCAAAGACGTAAAAACTTAAATCTCCATCGTATGCATCCATAACCACTTTAACCGAGTTTCTTATGTAATTGAAATTACCGGTGGGCGTAGAGTAAGGATACATGTTGGTCTTGGTATATGCATCAAGCACCCAACAAAGCCTCCCTTTTGATACAACAAGGTAAGGGTCTTTATCATAAGAAAGAAACGGTGCCACCGCCTTAACGCGAGATTTAACAGTTCTTTGAAAAATTATCTTACTTTGTGAACCAATCGCGTCGCTTAAAAAAAGTTTTAAGCTGCCAAACCTCATTGCAAATGCGGCCTTCCTTATCGTGGAAGAAAGGGGTATCCCGCCCTTGCCTTTATAAGTTACATATTCATTCTTATCTCCTTTAGGATAATCAAGCTCCCTGGTTGGAGGTTTTACTCCGACCACCAAATATGCGTCATTTACTTCTCCATAATAAATTTCGGGTCTCGTAATTTCCAAATCGACACTCGCCTTTGGGGGAATATCTTTGACGTATAGCTCAGGTAATCCTTCACTTGTAACCTTACTCACGGGGTTTAGGCAAAACCCATACCCATGGGAAAAAACCATGTGCTCGTTTACCCACGTTTTTGCCGTTTGCGGCAATCTCTCAATCGACAACTCCCTTGCCGACAAAGTAACCTCTTCCAAATTGCCGTTAAATTTATAGCGATCTACATCAACGTCATTAAAAACGTAGTAAGGTCGAATTTCTTGTATTTGACCAAAAGTAGTCTTCAGCGGTCTCCAATCCCAAAGCCTGATATTATTCATGGTTCCCGCGTTTTTATTAAGATCTTCAATAGCCAAATCACCTGTGACAAGCATTTCCTTTTCTACAACTTTGTCCAGATTATATGCCTTTGTTGTATGCTCAATATTAAGTTTTATATATTTACTTTCCTTGGCAAGTTCATCGGGAGATACAATATATTGCTGAATAATTGCCGGATACATAACGCTAACTAAAGATGAAATACAAAGAATGGCTACCCCAACAAGCGGAAGACGCCACCCTTTGTATTTAATGTTTAGCATGAAAATTATGGCGATGACAACCGCCACCAACGCCATAAAACGATAAAAAGGAAGCTGCGCATGAATATCAGCATAACTTGCGCCAAAAGCTGCTCCCCGTGCCGAATAAAGAAGATTGTAGGCTCGCAAGGTGTATCCCCACGACAGAACGAGAAAAAATAATCCTAAAAGAACGGATAAATGAGCTTTAACATGAGGGGCAAATCTATAAAAACTTCCTTTCCCGATAATTATTCCCCGATGCAAAAAATATGATAAAGCAGTCACCATCGCCGTTATTGCTATCGCAACTAAAAGCCAACTATACACTTGACGAAAAATCGGAAGAGTAAAAACGTAAAAAGAAATGTTGCGATTAAAAATCGGATCGACACCTGAAAAAGAAACTTTGTTTAAATAACAGAGAGCATTAAACCAAAATTCTTTTGCGGCAGAAGCCATAACAAAACTAAAGAAAAGAGAAATCCCCAAAAATATAACCGTAAACATCTTTCGGGCAATGGGAGGGTTTAAAATAACTATTTGATTTTCAGCCTCCAAAGTATATTTTGGAGCAAAACGATTCGTTAAAAAAACGTTAAAATATATAAATATAAAAAACAAAATACCGGGAATAATAAAAAGGATGAGCTTGGTGAATAAAATCTTAGTAAAGACAGCTGAAAAACCAAGTTCTAAAAACCACAAAAAATCCGTATAAATTGTAATTAACGTGCTTAAACTCAAAACACATAAAAAAATTGCAGTTAAAATAATTATCTTAGTCCGTTTCATTAGTATCCCTTCATTTTTAAAATAATATAAAGAAATGCTAACACAGTTTAAGAGTTAAAAATAGTAATAGCCGTTGGTCATTTGATTATTTCCTAATATTATAGAATCATAGGAGTTGAATATGAGGATTTTAATAATAGAAGATGAGCAAAAAATTATAAACTTCATAAAAAAAGGGCTTGAGGCAGAATACTACACCGTAGACTTTGTGCTTGATGGAGAAGACGGTTACTTTAAAGCCTTAAACGAAAGGTATGACCTTATCTTGCTCGATGTAATGCTCCCAAAAATGAACGGATTTGAGCTAACCAAAAAGATTCGTGAGAGAGGCGTAAAAACCCCTATCCTTATGCTTACAGCAAGAGATACGGTTGAGGATAAGGTTAAAGGCCTTAACGCGGGAGCAGATGACTACCTACCCAAGCCATTTTCCTTTGATGAACTTTTGGCAAGAACAAGAGCACTCCTAAGAAGAGCCACGACAGAAAAAAGTAACATCATAAAAATTTTCGATTTGAAAATTGATACCGCGTCTCATGAAGTTGCAAGAGGCAACCAAAAAATCAACATGACTTCCCGCGAATACGCCCTTTTGGAATATCTCGCGAGAAACAAAAACATGGTTTTAAGCAGAACCAGAATAGCCCAACATGTGTGGGGTTACGATTTCGACACGCAGACAAATATTGTTGATGTATATATAAGATACCTTCGAAAAAAAATAGACGAAGGCTTCGACAAAAAACTCATTCAAACTGTCCGCGGAGCAGGCTATAAAATAGGAGAATAACTTTGTTTAAATCTTTTAAAACAAAATTAGTTATTGGTTATACGCTCATCTTGGTCTTCATTTTAGTCCTTTTTAGCGCGGCTATATATACATACGCAAAACAACAAACTTATTCAAGAATTGATCAATCGATCTCCCACAGACTGGAACAATTTGAAAATAATAATGGAATGCACTTTAAAGGATTGAGAGGAGCCGGTAAAGGTGTCGGTGGTGGGCAAACTTTTCTTGAGGAGATCGTTGATTCCCAAGGCAAAATTACCTCAACAAGTATCTTTCTTGGAGAAAATGAAATAATAATCGATGAAGCCACGCTGAATCAAGCCAAAAAAGAACCCGTCATAACAAACAGCTTATTAACCGATGATTCAATGGTTCGAGTAGGAATAAAAAAGATTGATGATGGTTATTTTGTATCCGCCTTGCCTCTTTATGAAAGTGAGCAAAACATACTTTCTTTGGGAATATCGCTTCTCGTCGCTAATGTCATATTTATAATAATCGCCCTGGCAACCGGCATTATTTTCGTAAGCCGCGCGCTCAAACCGATAAAAACAATAACCGAGAAGGCTAATGAAATAAGCTCGGGAGACTTAAGTCAACGCGTTAATTTAAAAGGGCCAAAAGATGAGTTGAAGAAACTTGCCGATGCTTTCGATAAAATGATTGAAAAACTCGATAACCTTTTTAAGGGGCAAAAAAATTTCTTCGCGGATATTTCACATGAGCTTAAAACCCCGTTAACAATAGCAAGAGGAGAAATCGATGTAGCGCTAAGAAATCAAAAAGCCACAAAGGACGATTTAAAAAATGCCTTAAAAAATGCTCAGGAAGAGCTCGAAAAAATGACGTCGATGGTAAATGACCTTTTAAGTTTGGCAAGAGACGAGAGCTACAAGAATGAGCTTGCAATCGAAAAAATTTCGGCTAAGAAATTTTTACAAGAAATTATAGACAAATCGGAAAATCTCATAAAACCAAAAAGTGCCGAGATACATTTTGACGACTTTAAGAATTTTACCTTCAGAGGCGATAAAAAGAAGCTGCAAAGACTCTTCCTTAGTCTCATTGACAACGCCACCAAGCACGTATCCAAACGAGGCACCATAACACTTAAAGCAGGTAGACGACCCGACTTTACCGTGTTAAGCGTTTCGGATAATGGGGCCGGCATTCCTAAAGATGACATCCCGCATATATTCGAAAGGTTCTACAAAGGAGAAAAAAGTACCTCGGGCGGAACAGGGTTGGGACTTGCAATCGCAAAGAATATCGCAGAAGCCCACGGCGGAAAAATTGAAGTTGAAAGTATCCCCGATAAGACAACCACTTTCTCTGTTTATTTGCCGATTAACCATCAGTCCTCAGCCTCCAGCTGCCAGTCTCCAGGAGAAACATAAGCAGAGAGATTAAAGTACAGAGATTAAGCAGAAATTAGACGGTAGTTAGTAAGATTAAGTGGAGATTAAGTTGTAATAAAATAGAGATTTTAAATAAGTAACTGTTAATCTCTACAAATTACAATTAGTTACCATTAATTTCAATGGATTACTATTAGTCTCAATGAATTTCAATATCTGCTATCTGCCTCCAGACACCAGTCTTCAGTCTCCAGGAAAAACAAATCAGCTGTTATGATTAAACCGAGATTGCCGCGCTCCCTTTGGTCACTCCTAAATAACAAGCTCACCACTCTCCATACCAAAACCTTGTTTCTTTCTTAAATCACTCCAGTTTAACTGGGGTGGGGTGCTCGCAATGACGAAATGAACCAGGCGTTCCTCACAATAACGAAAATAATAATCTAACAGTCCCTCACCTACCTGCCGATAGACAGACAATAACACCAGCCGTCACTGCGCCTGCCCACCTCTGGCGGGAACCCGAAGGGCGCGGCAGTCTCAAGGTGTAGTTTAAGAAGATTACTTCGGCTTCGCCTCGTCGTTAGACCTGTACCAGGCAATGACGAGGAAGAATTAATCCTTACCCCTTAATCCTTTATTATTAGCTCTCTGCTCTCTGTTCTATCAGTCAGGAGTCGGTAGTTTGTTGGCCAGATTGCTGATTTTACTATACTTCATCTGTCATCAGCTATACGCTATCTGCTATAAGCCATTCGCCATCCATTTCTAATCAAATTCTAATCTTTCTCTAATCTTCCTTTAATCTTGATGTTCGATTATTAAGACAGAAGGAAAATAAATCAAAGAAAGGAGTGAAAAGCAATGAAAATCAAACTATCAACCGTAATAGCAGTCTCAATCATCGTTCTTCTCTTTGCCGGAGTTGCTTATGCCGTTACCAGCGGATCCGCAGCTCAAGCTAAACAAAGAGGCAAGGCTCAACATGAAGCAATATCTTCAGAAAGTTTCCGCGAAGATTATGGGAGCAAATCCGAGACTCACGAAAAAGGGAACGGACATGCCGACCGCAATAAAAAGGAAGCTGACTCCAAAAACCACAATGGATGTAACTGTGATGATTGTGAAGAGCATGAGCATGCAATAATTGACCTTCAGGGTAAAGTAACTGAAGTCGATTTGGCTGAAGGAAACAGCTTCAAAATCGAAGCTCAAGATGGTAAGATTTATGAGGTTGAGGTTGGTCCTCCCTGGTTCTGGAATGAAAAAGGCATAGCAATTGCGGAGGGAGACAACCTAATTATTGAGGTAATAGAAAAAGAAGAAGACCGTGGAGATAATTATGCCGCTGTAACAATCAAGAACCTTACAACGAGCAAAACTGCGACTCTCAGAAATCCAGAGGGTGAACCTCTTTGGAAAAACTGCGATTAACCAACAAAACAAGAGGGGCAATTTCGCCCCTCTTGTTTTCTAAAAGAAGGTGCGAATATGTTAACTAACTTAAAAAATAAATATAAAATAACAAATTTAGATATTATGAGGTTTATCAGCCAGTTTGGCTTCTTTTCCTTCATCTTATACATTTCCATCGGCCATCTAATTTATGGCGGAGGAAAATCCGGCTTCCCCTCTTTGGGCACATACTGTCCGTTTGGGGGATTTGTCAAGATCTTTCAAAACCTGGGAACGGGAACATATATCTTTAGTATGCCAATAACCAAACTTGTGCTCCTCGGGGCAACCATCTTGACAGCGGTAGTAACAGGAAGGGCTTTTTGCGGCTGGATATGTCCTTTCGGGAGCGTACAGGAATGGCTTGGAATGCTGGGGAAAAAAGCGTTTCCAAAAAGAATTAAAGTACCGAAGGAAATTGACTCAGCTCTTAGATACGTAAAATATGTCATTCTTGGCTTGATTTTATTCTTGGCGCTAACTTTAGGTGTCATGATATTTAAGCTTTTTGATCCCTACTCGGCCTTATTCCGCTTTGCGGGACTTTGGGGTAATGTTGCAATTAGCGCGGTAATAACTATGGCAATTTTCTTAACGCTTTCTCTGTTTATCGATAGAGCATGGTGCAGATACGCCTGTCCTTTCGGCGCAATTCAAGCGTTATTCAACAAAATAAGTTTCATAAAACTCGCAAGAAACGTAGATATTTGTAAAAATTGTACGAAATGTTCCGAGATTTACTGCCCCATGGGTATTGAAATATCGACGTTGACCGAAACATCGGCGGAGTGCATAAGGTGTCTGCGATGCGTTGATAAATGCAACTTCGATGCGGTGAAAGCAAGAATAGAGGTGTGATTGAAATGAAAGTCAAGAAAGAGATATACCCAATAATTGTCGTTGGCCTTTTTATCGGATTTATCTTTATCTTAAAAATAATTGGCTTGTGGCAAATAAGAGGCGGCTCCTAGCCTATTTTAAATTAAGAAATAAAAATGAAAAATGTTAAGGGCAAAACCTCATCACACCCTCCCCCAACCCCCTCCCGTCGAGGGAGGGGAAGAAGAGTTCAGCCTTTAGCCAGCTGCCAGCCCTCAGCCTTCAGGAAAAGAAGGGTATAGGGTAACGGGTGAAGTTGTTTTTTAAAACCCGGGTGGGTCGGACAAAGCGAAACCTGAGACCGCCCCGATAAAACGAGTGGAGGGCCGGAAAGCCCACCAGTAGCCCAGAGGACCATCAGCCTTTGGCTGAAGGCGGGCAGGCACAATGACGTGGGAAAAGTAAATTCTCAGTGCCTGCCTGAGCCAGGCACTGGCGGGCAGGCCGCTCCTAAGAAACAAGCTCACCACTCTCCATACCAAAACCT
>DFBH01000037.1 GCA_002366545.1 Candidatus Oleimmundimicrobium americanum
CTCTGCTGCGGGGTGATTCACTTAGGTTTCCCTAAAGGAGAAATTCGAAAAGGCCGGTGAACTACCCATTTGCTAAAGACAAATGGGCTTCACGGGTAGTTGCTTATTGCTAAGTCTGACGCCATCTCCACCTGTGTAATCAGAGAGTTCTGCCCCAATAATTTTTATCCTTCGTTAAGAATATTGATACTTGCATTAATATCACGGTTTAATTTATCCGACGTGCCGTGGGCCAAAGGCCCATTGTCCTCTGGACAAAGGCAATTCGCTTCCTTGGCATTTACACAGATGTTGGTGTATACTTTCGATGGTAGGCAGGGATGCGCCGAACCTATGAGCCAAAGGCCCATCAGCCTATGGCTGATTAGCGAGGGGAGTCGTCACAAACTATAATTAGTAATCCAAATTTTGATTGGGGCTTAATGCAGCATCTTTTTGAAGATTGGCCACATCTTTCACAGGTTTTTAAGACAGCTGGCCAAATTTTATTATTAGCGGATTTTGACGGAACTCTTGCCCCAATTGTTGCTCGTCCTGAGTTGGCCGAGATGTCAGGTCGAATGAAGCTGTTTCTTCCCCACTTGGCCAAAAATTCTCATTTTACGGTCGGTATCCTAAGCGGAAGGTCTCTTTCTAATTTAAAGAGAAAGGTTGACGTAAAAGGATTAATTTACGCCGGTAATCATGGACTGGAGATAGAAACACCAAATGAGACTTATATTCACCCAAAAGCTATCGAGGCCTCAAAACTTATAAGGAAGGTTAAAAGAGAGCTGATAACAAATCTATCTCCCTTTGAGGGGGTTTTTGTTGAAGACAAGGGCTTAACTTTAAGCGTTCATTACCGCTTAGCTGTATCCGAGGATAGCATTAAAATAAAAAGGATATTTTCTGATACGGTGAGGTCTTATATAGAAAAAGGTTTGCTTAAGCAAACTGAAGGCAAAAAAGTTTTAGAATTGAGGCCGCCGATTGATTGGAATAAAGGCAGTGCAGTTTTATGGCTGATAGAAGTGCTCAATTTAAAAAATAGTTTGCCAATATATATGGGTGATGATAAAACTGATGAAGATGTTTTTAAGGTATTGGGGACGGGGGGCGTTTCCGTTTTTATTGGTGAGGCAAGCGCTTCCTCTAGAGCTGTTTATTATTTGAGAGATGTGTCGGAGGTTGAAAAATTTTTTGAGAAAATGGAGGGGCTATTTGATAAATGATACATGCCAAAAACCCTTTTGTATTTAAAACGCGTTTGGATTTGCTGGAAATAACGGGGAGAAAAGCCAAAAATCTCAAGGAGCTTGTGGATTTAATTGAAAGTGCGTCCCTCTCGGTTATTTATCACCACACACAACATTTTTTATCTTTTCAACAGTATATGTCGCCGAAATCTCCAAATGATTTTGCTCACTGGATAAAAAAAGAACTTCATGAAGAAGTGTTAAGCGAGAAAATTATTGCGTTGGATTTACAAAAACTTTTAGACGTTCATGAATTAAAAGAAAAGGTGCTTCAATTAACAAAAGAGCATCTTGCAAGCGACGAATATAGGCTGTTTAATGTTCCTTCAGGCAAAGAATTTCATTTTATTAATGCAAAAACTTTTATCGTGCCGACCGGGCAGGCTGTGTACAATCTTTTTGAGTTTTACGAAGCGTTAAAAAAGGTAAGCGTCAATAGCATTTATTTTCATCTTTTTGGGGTTGGCGCTCTTTTGGGAAAACGTGAAGACAGCTTTTCTTACTGGTTGGAAAATGAGCTTAAAGAAGTAAATTTGGCTAATTGTGTTTCTCGGTTAGACCCCTTTGTGTTTCATACTGCGGAGGACCTTAAATCTCAATTGATTGAACATGTTAAGAAGCGATTGGAAGTAATTAAAAAATCAGAAGAGGCGATTATTTAATGTTAGTAGATGAATATATCCCCATTATTGGGAAGGGTCCAGTAGAAGAGCTAAAGCTACTTGCGGAGAAGCTATCCGGCAAAGTCATCACAAACATAAATTCTACTGCGATGGGGGGAGGTGTGGCCGAGATACTCAATCGCGCAATTCCCTTGCTTAACGAATTAGGTGTTTTGGCCAAGTGGGAAGTTATCAGTGGGAGTGCCGAGTTTTTTGTTGTTACCAAGAAATTTCACAATGCCTTACAAGGGGCACACGTAAACATAACAGATGAAGAACTTGATGTTTTTCTTGAAAACAACAAAATTAATGTGGAGCAGATGGATTTAAGCGGTGACATAATTTTTATTCACGATCCTCAACCTTTAGCTTTGATTGAAAAGAAGAAAGAATTTAAAAATAAGTGGATTTGGCGTTGTCATATAGATACTCATGCTCCGGACCGGAGACTCTGGCGGTTTTTAAGAGAATATGTAGAAATGTATGATGCTGCGGTATTTTCGTCTCCGGGTTTTGCTCAAGAGCTGCCGATAAATAAATTTTTAATTACTCCGTCAATCGACCCTTTGAGTTTAAAAAATAAGGAGCTTTCCAAAGAAACCATTGATTCGGTGCTTGAGAAATACGATATAAAAAAGAACAAGCCTATAGTTACTCAGATTTCACGTTTTGATCGTTTTAAAGATCCCATAGGGGTTATAGAAGCCTATAAGCTGGTTAAAAAGTCCGTTGATTGCCAGTTGATTCTGGCGGGTGGTACGGCAGTTGATGATCCCGAAGGCACTGAGGTTTTATCCGAAGTTCAAGAAAGGGTAGCGGGTTATCCCGATATTCACGTTTTGCAATTGGAGACCCCGGCTGATATAGAAGTTAATGCACTCCAGAGAGCTTCTACGATTATTTTACAGAAGTCTCTAAAGGAAGGCTTTGGTTTAACCGTTAGCGAAGCTATGTGGAAAGAGAAACCTGTTATTGCCTCCGCAGTAGGGGGAATTACATTTCAAATAACCCATGATTATAATGGTCTTTTAACCCGGACTATCGAGGGAACTGCTTACTCTATCAAGGAACTGCTTTGTAATCCTGGTTACGCGAAAAGATTGGGTAGAAATGCAAAAGAATTTGCCAAGCAAAATCTTCTCATGACGCGGCACATGCGAGATTACCTGCTTTTGTTTCTTTCTTTATATCATCCGGAAGAAGTAGCTCACCTGTAATTATTTCTCCAAGCTGGTTAAATCCGATATTATTTTGCTAATCCACTTGTAGATATTATTTTCAGCTACCTCTTGTCTTAAATTCTTCATCCTCCGGCGCCTTTCTTTTTTTGTCATTTCGACGGCTTTTTTAATTTTTTCCGCAAAATCCTCAGTATCATAAGGGTTTATGATGATGGCTCCCTCTTCTAACTCGCGGGATGCTCCGGCAAATTGGCTAAGTATTAAAATTCCATCCTCATTGTTTCTTGAGGCTATAAATTCCTTGGATACCAAATTCATGCCGTCATGTAACGAGCTTACCACGCAGGCATTTGCTGAACAGTATAGTGCCAATATTTCCTCGTAGCTTAAATCCTTCCTTGTAAAAATGACGGGCACCCAACCATTGTTTGAATATTTCCAGTTCAGTTTCTCCACCAATGTATTAATCTCATCGTTTAAGCTTTTATATTCCTGGATATGAATTCGGCTTAATGTTCCTTTTTGCACCAAGACAACTTTGCCAATATACTGAGGATATTTCTCAAGGAATCTATCCAGCGCCAGCAACTTTTCCTTGATTCCTTTTGTATAATCCAATCTATCCAGACCGAAAAACACGAATTTATCGTCGAGGTCGAACTCCTTCTTAAATTTTTTACTATTTTTTTTAACGACTTTTGAGAGAGCAAGTGAGGATGTATCTGTGAAGTCAACGCTTATGGGGTAGGGACGAATCAAAGTTTCTTTTTCATCTTTGAAAACGGAGAATCTTTCTCTATCGATGCGCGCTTCGATTTCTCTATCTATGGTGTCCAAGAAATTATCGCAAAAATAGTGAAGGTGAAAACCAAGCAAGTCGTTGGCGAGGAGACCTTCAAGTATCGGTTTTTTGTAGGGGCAAATCCTGAAAGCTTCGGGATTTGGCCAAGGGATGTGCCAGAATTGAGCCACAATTAAGTCGGGTCTCTTCTCTTTTAAGAACTTTGGTAAAAGTGCAAAATGATAATCCTGAATGAATATAAAGGCATTTTCTCCTTCAATTTCTTCTAATATGGCGTTTGCAAAGCGCTCATTAACGCTAACATAATGCAGCCAGTCGGAGTGCTGAAAGACGGGTCGGGTATAAGCCATGTGACATAAAGGCCAGAGACCTCTATTTGAAAATCCGTAATAGTATCCCTCCTCCTCTTCTTTTGACATCCAGACTCTTTTTAAAGTGTAGGTGGGCGTCTTTTTATCTGTTTGGGGAGGGACCACCACCCGGCTTTTTTCGTCAGCGACTGCTTTATCGGCATTGCCGCTGCCGTGAGCAACCCATATGCCGGAACAGGCTTTTACCACGGGGTCGAGAGCGGTTACCAAACCGCTGGCGGGTCTAAGGCATTTTATCTGTTTTTCTTTAAAGACGTGAATGTAAGGCTCTCGATTAGAAACCATTACAAGGAGGCTATCCGATAATTTTTCCTTAGCGAATTTTTGTAGTCTTTCCTTTGTCCACACCTGGAACTCCAATTGTAATTAGGGGTCTTTAGTGGTTTATCTTCATTTGGTAGTCTACCAGTCCTCTTTAATATATGCAACTTTGGCTATTGGTTTACATTTTTGTGCATGCTTGATTGACTTTTTGAGATTTTTCTCCTTTAAGCTATAATTCAAGAAAGCCTATGTTGGTAGAGGTTCAAAAAGAAGTTTTTATGAAAGTTGGGATTAGCTTATTGTTTTTGGAGGCTAAATGAAGATATTGGTAACAGGGGGAGCGGGTTTTATTGGCTCTCACGTTGTAGATGCATTCATCGAGGAAGGGCACGAGGTTGTTGTCGTGGATAATCTCTCGACCGGTTTTAAGGAAAACATAAACCCAAAGGCAAGATTTTATGAAATTAGTGTCGTAGATAAAGGTCTCTCTGAGATTTTTAATAAAGAGAGGCCGGATATTGTAAACCATCATGCAGCTCAGACGGATGTAAGAAAATCGGTTGATGATTCCATCTTTGATGCGGAGCAAAATATTATTGGAAGCTTAAATGTAATTGATAATTCAGTTAAACATGGAGTAAAAAAGTTAATTTATGCCTCGACCGGCGGGGCGTTATACGGTGAGGTAGAGAATCCTCCCGCGGACGAGGGGCACTTAATTTCACCGCTTTCGAACTACGGTGTATCTAAATATGCTACGGAAGTTTACCTTTCTGTATATACGAAATTGCATGGGCTTAATTACACTATTTTAAGATATGCTAACGTTTATGGGCCTCGACAAAATCCATTTGGAGAAGCGGGGGTAGTTGCAATTTTTGCAGGTCAACTGCTCTCAAATGAACAGCCTACCATATTTGGTGATGGTTCAAAGACGAGGGATTACGTAAGCGTTTTTGATGTTGTCAGGGCCAATGTCATCTCTTTAACTAAGGGAGAAAACGAAGCATATAACATCGGCACGGGCATCGAAACCTCAGATAAAGAAGTTTTTGATGCGGTTGCTAAAATTGTTGACGTAAAAATTGAGCCGAAGTATGCTTCTGCCAGACCCGGAGAGGTTAATCGCATTTCACTTAATTCCACGAGGGCAGAGAGAGAACTTGGCTGGAAGCCCGGGGTAACATTTAAAGATGGGGTTGCGGAGACGGTGACATATTTTAGAAATCATCTATAATAAATTTTCTTCAATAAGTTATTTTGCCTCAAGTTTTTCTTAAAACTACCGATATAATCATTAACATTAACGCAAAAAACGTTTTCGGAGGCAAAATGTCTAAAGGCAAAGTTCTTATTGTGGATGATAGTTTAAGCACCGTGAGAATTGTAGAAAAAATGCTTAAAAATGAGGGTTTTGAGGTTATTGCCAGCTCAGATGGAGTAGAAGGTTTAAAAAAAGTGTACATTGAACACCCCGATCTTGTTATTCTCGATTTGGTTCTTCCTCTATTAGATGGATTTGAAGTTTGTCGTAGCTTGAAGCAGAGTGAAAAATGCAAAGATATCCTCATAATCATATGTACTGCAAGGAAAGAGCTGATAGAAGGAGAAAGAGATAAAATTGGTGCCGATTTATATAGTTAAGCCCTTCACAAAAAAAAGAATTATTGGGCAAGGTCGAGGGTGTTATTGGTGGGACAAAACAATTTTAGCCTTCTTGAACTTTTGACTCGTTTGTTCTCTTAACCAAAAAATAGTAAAGAACGGCTCCTAAAAAATGTGTGAAAATTATTATTAAAGCCCACGTTAATTTCGTATTTGGACCTGGATTTGAAAATTTTTCATCGGGGCGCTTTAGACAATCAATTAACATCCAGATCCAAAATACAAATGTGGCAATAGCAAACAAGAAAATAAACGCAAAAACTAAGAAAAAAATGATACTAAACCCTACTGCGTAACCGTCATACATAAGTTTCTCCTAAGCACTGTTTAGTTTTATCTTCCACAGGCACCATCATTTTCCTTCTATAAAGCAATTTATTGTTTTAGTTCGTCTAAAACTGATATTATTTTTATATCTTAACTCTTTTCTAAGGAGCGTGTTTTTATGAATTTACAGGATATGGTTGACAAGGTTAAAACGAGTCCGGATTATCGCAAGGTGGGCATGATACTTTGTCATAACGGAGTGGTAAGGGGATTTTCGCGAAGCGGTGAAAAGGTTAGTGCCGTTGAGGTGCAGGTAGACTACAAAATGCTTGATGAATTGATTAAGAAGGCCAAGTCTCATCCCGGCATTGTTGAAGTCCTGGTTGAAATAGATGAAGGCTTACTTAAAGTAGGCGAGGATATAATGCGAGTATGTGTGGCCGGCGATATTCGCCCAAACGTTTTCCCTGTTTTAGAAGAGCTGGTCAATAGGATAAAAAGTGGGGTCTTAAAGAAGGAAGAAGAGATTGTCTGAAAAATGGCCAATTTTGATATTTTTTGGGCAGAAAATGGACAAAAAATAAAAATGCGTTTGCTCAAAATGGGTGATATTCAAAAGGCGCGCGACTTCATCAATGCGTGTGTTGTCGAGAATTTAATGTTGCTTATGGATAAAAAAATAACTATTCAAGAAGAGAAAAAACAGGTTATTGGATTTATTCAAAAAATGGAGGAAGGCCGGGGGATTTATCTTGTTGCTGAGGCAGATAAAAAGATTGTTGGGATATGCTCACTCGAACGCCAGCCTTACAGGCAAAACCATATTGCTCGATTTGGCATTGCATTACTCACAGGTTATCAGGGCATAGGGATTGGAACGGAGCTCGCCAAAAGAACTCTTAAATTGGCTAAAGAGATGCGAGGTTTGGAGATAATTGAATTGAGCGCCTTCGCTATTAATGACAAAGCCATCGATTTTTATAAAAAGCTTGGGTTTAAAGAAGTGGCAAGAATTCCAAATTATTTTAAATACGATGGAAAAAGTGTTGATGGCATAGTGATGCACCATAAACCTTAACCGGTCTTCTTTCTTTATGAAAAGCAATTCGACCCATTGACATAAGAAAAATTGGATTTATAATTAATTTAGTATGTTTAAAAATTTAAAAATATGGAAATGATATGGCAGATTATGTTAAGGTGAAAGTTTTTAAGGCGCTTGCTGACGAGACGCGATGTGAAATTGTGAATAGGCTGGTAAACGGCGAAGTGTCTTGTGAGCGTATAATTAAAGATTTTTCATTGTCGAGGCCGGCTATGTCTCATCACCTGCGGATTCTTAGAGAAGCAAGTGTTATAAGGGCAAGAAAAGAAGGACAATTTTATTATTTCACTTTAAATAAAAGTTTTTTGGAAGAGAATCTGCCGGGGCTAATAAGAGCACTGAAAAAATAGAATTAGGGAGAAGAATATGGAACTTGTCATATATGTTCGAGATAACTGTTTTGAATCCGGGAAGGCTTTGGATGTAGCTTCTTGGGTAAAAAGAATAAATCCTAATGTTAAGCTTCGAGTTGTTAACATGGATCGTAAAGAGGACGATTTTAAATCCGGGCTTCCTGAAGTAACTTTGTATCAGGGACCTATATATATTTTCAACGACGAGGTGGTTCAAATGGGTAACTCGGATGGGGGAAGACTGATTGAATTTTTCAAGGACTTTGAAAAAGAACATTTGAATTAAGAATTCGTTCTTAAGGCCGCCTTCGGCGGCCTTTTTTAGTGCTATAAACCAGTCAGCTCTCTAATTACGAAACTTTACTTCCTTCATTTTCTTGTTCGCCCAAAGAATTTATTTTTGTGGGTCGGACACGCTCCACACTCGGCCGTATCCGCGACTTTACTCGCTCCGGGCGGGCCGAGAATAACTCGCTTGCGCTCAGACAGATTTTCGGGCGCTCACTTTGCTCGCCTGCCCACCTCTGGTGGGCTTTCCGGCCCTCTGCTCGCTTCATCGGGGCGGCCTCAAGTTTCGTTTTGTCCGATAAAATAAGAAAGAGGGTCTCCTTTAAGACAAAGCATCATTCGTGTTAGTTTATAATTTTGTTTAGCAGTTAAAACTGACACAAAAGAAAGGAGACCTTTATGAAAGATAGCACTTATGATCACTACATAGCAATAGATTGGTCCATCAAGAATATGGCTATTGCCCGTATGACAAAAAAATCTAATAAAATCACAGCCATTGATGTTCCTTCGGATATTGCTGAGCTTCAGATCTATTTAAAGAATCTAAGGGGTACTAAGGTGTTGATGATTGAAGAGACGACCACATCACAATGGTTATATACCGAACTAAAAGATTGCGTGGAAAGAATTATAATCTGTGATCCCTACAGGAATAAGCTGCTTAATGAGGGAGCCAAGACGGATAAGATCGATGCTACTAAACTGGTACAGCTCTTAAAAGCCGGACTCATAAAAGAAGTCTATCACTCTGATGATAAGTTTTTGTATCTTCGCAGGGTTGTGAGTGGTTATGAGGATCTTATCAAGGCTGGGGTCAGGCTAAAAAATCAACGATATGCATTACTTAGGGCCTGTGGGAAGAAGGGTAAGGAGAAAAGAGACATCAAGTTGGGCTCCCGAGGCGAGCAATTTGTGCTTCAGTGTTTGAATCGGCAGATTAAAGCTTATGAGGAAGAGAAGAAAGGGTATAAAAAGGAGTTTGCAAGGCTTGCTCGCAAGTACCCTGAAATAAGGCATCAAAAAAGTTTGCCAGGGGTTGCAACCATCAATGCAGTGAAGATTGTTTCTCGAGTTGTGAGTCCGTATCGATTTGCTGATAAGGGTCATTACTTAAGTTATGTGGGTCTGATCAAGCTTGAAAAGATAAGTGGAGGGAAAAGTTACGGCAAAAGGGATCCCCGTTACTGTAGGCAGCTAAAGTCTGTTTACAAGTCAGGAGTCATAGCAGCTATTGGCGGGAACAATCCGATTAACGATTACTATAAGTATTTGATCCGGGAAAAAGGCTATCCAGAGTACAACGCGAGGCATAAGGCATCTCGGAGATTAGCTATCTTAAGTTTAGGAGTTTTTAGGAGTGGCAAGAGATATCAACCCTACAGGAGGGATCATGTAAAAAGCAGCCGGGAAGTTCCATCAGACCTATAAGCACTGTGTTTCAAGGACAAGCCTCATGGAAGGTAGAGAGCGGTCTTATAGGTGAGGGGAGAGAGCTCAATGTGGGTCGTAACACATCTACTCTTTCGGATGATAGTTTAGTTGATCGATTAGCCATCCCTCTATTCCTGGAATTTATCATAGCCCATTTTCTGGCCAAGATGAACATAGGCCGGGGATAGAGAGCTCAAATAGGCGACTGAAGGGATACTGATGAAACCTTCTGATACACATTAGATAAAGTAAGATCCGTTAAGGTTGAGAAAATGAGGTTTAAAAGGACATGGTTGGAAATAGACAACGTTCGGAGACCGTAAGTAAGAAAAAATGAAATTTCTTACTAAAGGATGGGTGTTTTTTCTTGACTTACTTTCTTATAGGCGACCCACCTGGGTTTTAAAACTA
>DFBH01000044.1 GCA_002366545.1 Candidatus Oleimmundimicrobium americanum
GAATATACGATAAAAGGATTGATTGAAGCAATTATATATAGCTATCAGCCCCCAGCCCCCAGTTGCCAGGTGGAGGAATAATGAAAATGGGGCAAGAAGGTTATCGAGGTCTCGTTGTTTGGCAGAAAGCAAAAGAGCTTGTTTTGCAAATATATGCTGAAACAAACAAGTTTCCTCATTCTGAAGTATTTGGGTTGACTTCACAACTTCGAAGGGCAGCTCTTAGTGTACCGGCCAATATTGCAGAAGGGAAAGAAAGACAACATGACAAGGAATTTGTTCAGTTTTTATATATTGCGCGCGGTTCTTTAGCTGAAGTAGAAGTTTTCCTGGAAATTGCTAAGGATCTTGATTACCTTACAGTAGGTGGGTTTAACAGATTAGAAAAACAAACATCTGAAGTTGGAAAACTTATAAATGGTTTAATAAATTCTTTAAAATAAAACTAGTGGCTGGAAGCTGGCGACTGATGGCTGGCGACTGGTAGCTGGAGGCTGGAGGCTGTGTAAATGATAGGTATTTCTAAACTTTATTGTGGGGCTGTGGAGCCTTCCGACGCATTGAGATATGGGCGAGATTCAAAAAAACTCCCCTCTCATCTGCTTCAATTTTCGAAAGACAAAAAACCAGTGATAGTCTGGAATTGTACCAGAAGGTGTAATTTGAAGTGTGTTCATTGTTACGCCCAATCTAAAAATATTGACTATGAGGGAGAGCTTACGACCAAAGAAGGCAAGGCTTTAATAGATGATTTGGCCGAGTTTGGGGCTCCGGTTATTCTTTTTTCCGGCGGTGAGCCCATGATGAGAGAAGACCTGCCCGAACTTGCATTTTATGCTAAAGAAAAAGGAATGCGGGCTGTAATTTCAACAAATGGTACCTTGATAACTTCTGAGAAAGCAAAAATCTTAAAGGAGATTGGTTTGTCTTATGTGGGGATTAGTCTCGATGGGATGAGAGATGTTCACGATAAGTTTCGTGGGGTCAAAGGGGCTTTCGATAAAGCTATTGAGGCCATACATAATTGCAAGAAAGAAGGGATTAAGGTCGGTCTCCGATTTACAATGAACAAACGTAACGTTCAAGAGATACCAAATATATTTAAATTGCTTGAAGAAGAGGATATCCCGAGAGCTTGTTTTTATCATCTGGTCTATTCCGGAAGAGGCAGCAAACTAATTAATGAAGATTTAACTCATGAAGAAACCAGAAAAACGGTGGGTTTAATTATGGATAAAACCAGAGACCTTTTCAATCGAGGTCTCGAGAAAGAGATTTTAACTGTCGATAACCATGCAGATGGTCCCTACGTTTATCTGCGTTTACTAAAAGAGGACCCCAAAAGAGCCGAAGAGGTGTCTGAACTGCTTCAAATGAATGAAGGAAACAGCACGGGGATAGGGATTGGCTGTGTTAGCTGGGATGGGGCGGTTCATCCGGACCAATTTTGGAGACAGCACGTTCTTGGCAACGTGAGAGATAGGAAATTCAGCGAAATATGGATGGATACTTCAAATCCGTTGACGGGTGGTTTGAAAAACAGAAAACCGCTTCTTAAAGGAAGATGTGCAAAATGTAAGTGGTTGAATGTGTGCAACGGTAACTTTCGGGCTAGGGCAGAGTCATATTATAATGACGTATGGGCTTCCGACCCCGCCTGCTATTTAACCGATGAAGAAATAGGCCTTGTTTAGTTATTAGTCGATAGTGAGGAGTTCGGAGTCGGGAGTCAAAAGCTAAAGAAAAATGGAGAATGAAGAATGAAAAATGATAATTAAGAATTAAAAAGTTTCTATCGTAAAACCAGTACCTGGAGGGTACTCTTTCTAAGAATTTTGTCTTTTAGTTTTAAATTTTTCTATATAGTTTTTATATTTTCATTTTTAGTTTTTATTTACTAATAATTAATATGGGGGTGTAGCTCAGTGGGAGAGCGCTACCTTCGCAAGGTAGAAGTCGGCGGTTCAAATCCGCTCACCTCCACCAATTAGTAAAGAGTCGATAGTGAGGAGTTGGGAGCAAAAAGAAAAATAAAAAACCGCAATGTAGAACTAAAAATGTTTTTAAATTTTTTTTCATTTTTGTTTACTACCGACCAATAACGAGACTGTTGAATAGTAGCCAAATAAGCACTTTTTCGCGTCATTGCGAGGCGAAGCCGAAGCAATCTCGCTGGTAAAGAGACTGTCATGCTCCCCGCCATTGGCGGGGAGCTCGCAATGACAAAATTCAACAGCATTATAATTACTAACTAAAACGAGGGGGTGATTTTTATAATGATGGGAACTACTCCATGGTATATATATGTTTTGCAGTACGGAGGTGCAGTTGTGGGCCTTTTGTACCCAATTTTTTTGGTCGCGATTCTTTTTTTAGCTTACAAGGAATTTAAAAGGTTGGTTGACCATATTGCTCCTAAACCCGTGCAAACAAAAGAAGAAGTTAAAAAAGCAGAGAAAGAGGTATAAGAAGGAGGTACGATGTATTTTCCCGCCTATCGTCCTCGTAGGTTGAGGCAAAACGAAAATTTTCGTCGAATGATTAGGGAAACTTCTCTAAGTATAGATGATTTAATTTATCCGTTGTTTGTAACGCATGGCAAAGGGATAAAGAAAGAAATTTCTTCCATGCCGGGCAATTATCATTTTTCCATCGATAAATTAACGGAAGAAGTTAAGAAAGTAAGGGATTTGGGTATCCCTGGGATTATCTTGTTTGGTTTGCCTGAAAATAAAGACGAAGCAGCTTCGGGGGCATATGATGAAAATGGAATTGTCCAGGAAGCGGTTAGAGCAATAAAAAAGTCTGTTCCGGATATTCTGGTAATTACGGACGTTTGTCTATGTGAATATATGAGTCATGGTCATTGTGGTGTTGTGAGGGATAATGAAGTTTTAAACGATTTAACCTTGCAGTTATTGGCAAAGACGGCTCTTTCTCACGTTGAGGCCGGTGCAGATATGGTGGCGCCGTCCGATATGATGGACGGTCGTGTATCCGTCATAAGAGCTACCCTTGACGAGAATGGGTACCAAAATATACCCATCATGTCGTATGCGGCAAAGTATGCCTCGGCTTTTTATGGTCCTTTTAGAGAAGCGGCGGAGTCTGCGCCTCAATTTGGAGACAGGCGTTCTTATCAAATGGATTCGCCAAATATATTGGAGTCCCTGCGTGAGGTGATGCTGGATATAGAAGAGGGTGCTGATATTATAATGGTGAAACCCGCCTTAGCTTATATGGATGTAATTCAATTTGTAAAGTCGGAGACGGGGTATCCGATTGCGACATACAATGTAAGCGGCGAGTTTTCTATGGTGAAGGCTGCTTCCGCTAAAGGTTGGATAGATGAGAAAAAAGTGGTAATGGAAATTTTAATGGGGCTTAAAAGAGCAGGAGCAGATATAATTTTAACTTATCATGCAAAGGATGTTGCCAATTGGCTGAAGTAGCTGTTAGCTGCCAAGAATCTAGGAGGCACGAGAATCTAAGATGATTAAGAGACATAAAACTAGCCCGGATTTGGAAGCTGGAAGCTGGAGGCTGAAGGCTGAAGCGGCATCGCCACTTCGAATAATTGCTTGGGAAATAACCGGCGTTTGTAACCTTAAGTGTGCTCATTGTCGGGCATCAGCGGTAAACGAGAGAGATCCCAATGAACTTTCCACTGAGGAATGCTTTTCTTTAATTGACAATATAGCGAGTTTTAGTAATCCCGTAATTATTTTAACCGGTGGCGAACCCTTGATGAGGGAAGATGTATTTGATATTGCGAAGTATGGTATGGAAAAAGGATTGCGCATGGTTATAGCCACCAATGGCACCCTTATCACCGATAATGTTGCTCGCAAGATGGCTGAAGTTGGTATTCCTCGCGTAAGCGTAAGTTTGGATAGCGCAATTCCTGAAGTTCACGACAAGTTTAGGGGTGTGAAAGGAGCTTTTGAGGCATCTCTCAAGGGACTTGAAGCGGTTAAAAGGGCAGGTATTGATTTTCAGATTAATACGACCATCACAAAAAGGAACATCAATGAAATTGAAGATATTTTAAACTTTGTCATAAAAACAGGAGCTGTTGCTCATCATATTTTCTTGTTGGTTCCAACCGGGCGCGGAAAGGAATTGGTCAATGAAGAAATTCCGCCAAAGGATTACGAAAGGGTGCTCAACTGGTTTTATGATAAGAAAAAAGAAGTGCCAATTCAACTAAAAGCAACCTGCGCTCCTCATTTCTATCGAATAATGAGACAGCGAGCAAAAGAAGAGGGAAGAAAGATTACTTTTCAAACTCATGGTTTGGATGCGATGACTCGAGGGTGTCTCGGAGGAACTTCTTTTTGTTTCATATCCCATTTAGGGCAGGTTCAGCCCTGTGGTTATCTTGAAATTGATTGTGGGAATGTAAGAGAGCGGCCCTTTGATGAAATCTGGGGAAATTCAAAAGTCTTTAACGATTTAAGAGATTTTTCTAAGTTAGAAGGGAAATGCGGCATCTGCGAATACAAGAAGGTCTGTGGTGGTTGCAGGGCTCGTGCTTATGCAAGAACCGGAAACTATCTCGCCGAAGAGCCGTACTGCGTGTATGAACCAAAGATAAAAGGTAAATAGCAGATAGCAAATGGCAGATAGCAGATGGTTGATAGAAAGTTGAGAGGGTAAAGGAAAAAACCAACAAACTAACTAGTTTTGGACTGATAGTAGATGGTTTGAGCTATAGGCTATTGAACAAACGGTAGTGAGTGAGCCATCGGCCATAGAGGCCACATAGGCTGGGCTATTTAGCAATTAAGCAGAAGGTTTTTTGTTTTTACCATTGAGTGACTCCATCATTGATGGAGGAACGGGCTATCGGCTATCAAGCGACCCGCCTCTGGAGGGGAGCGGGCTATTAGCTAGGTGACTGGAGGCTAATGTAGTATGGATAAAATCGACAAGCAATTATTAGATATCATTCAATCCGGCTTTCCAATAGTTGAAAGGCCATTTCAGGCACTTGCAAAAGAGCTCAGTTTAACGGAAGAAGAAGTTATCTTTCGTCTTAGTAGGTTAAAAAGGGAGAAAATTATCCGGCGCATCGGCGCCATTTTTAATTCCAAAAGCTTAGGTTATGTGAGCACGCTTTTGGCGATGAAGATTCCCGAGCAACGGATTAAAGAAGTTGCAAATATAATTAACGGTTATAACGGTGTAACTCACAACTATCTTCGAAACTATGATTACAATTTATGGTTTACCTTAACGGCTTCGTCCGAAAAAAAACTTCATTCGATAATTGAAGAAATTAAGAACAGAACAGGGATTTCCGACTTGCTTTATCTCCCTGCAACCAGGCTTTTTAAGATAGGAGTAAAGTTCGATTTGGGGCAGTCGTCAGGCGGCAGGCGGTCGACAGTTCAAAAATTGGAAACCGGAACTCAAAAACGGAAATTTACCGAAAGGGAAATAAATTTAATTAAGCAAATTCAGGATGATATATCTTTATGTATTCGACCTTTTAAGGAAATAGCTGATAAAATTGATGTATCGGAAAAAGATATTATTAAAAAGATTGATGGATGGGAAAAAACGGGTGTTATTAGGCGCTTCGGGGCCATTTTAAGACACAAAAAGGTAGGCTTTAAATTCAATGCCATGGGAGCATGGATTGTTCCCAAAGAAAAAGCGGATGAGTTGGGAATGATTATGGCTTCATTTAAAGAAGTTAGTCATTGTTACGAGCGCCCGACTTACCCGGGGTGGCCCTACAATTTATTTACCATGATTCACGGAAAAAGCCGGAAGGATTGTGAAGAAGTAGCCGATAATATATCTAAAGTTACGGACATCGATAATTATAGGTTGTTATATAGTACAAAAGAGTTTAAAAAGGTAAGCATGAAGTATTTTGTCGAAAATTAGCAGAAAATAATTTATTTGTTTAAGAGGTGAATGTGGTTTGAATACTGAGATTTCCAGAAGATTTTTTGAGAGTGCCAAAAAATATATTCCGGGTGGCGTAAATAGTCCGGTCAGGGCGTTTAAATCTGTAAAAATGGAGCCGCTTTTTATTTCGAGAGGCAAGGGCTCTAAGATATATGATGTTGATGGAAATGAGTTTATCGATTACGTTTGCTCCTGGGGGCCGCTAATCTTAGGTCATGTGCCTCAAGGAGTTTTAGGCGAGGTTGAAGAGGTTTTAGAAAGAGGCTCCAGTTTTGGGGCTCCGACCGAGTTGGAAGTTGAAATGGCAAGACAAGTTGTGGAAGCTGTTCCTTCCATCGACGAGGTCAGGATGGTAAGTTCCGGCACAGAAGCCGTTATGAGCGTTATAAGATTGGCCAGAGGTTATACGGGCCGAAATAAAATTATAAAATTTGATGGTTGTTACCATGGTCATTCAGATAGCATGCTTGTTGCCGCCGGTTCAGGAGTTGCCACGCTCGGAATTCCGGGGAGTCCCGGGATTACTGAGGGAGCGGCCGAAGATACAATTATTTTGAACTACAATGATCTTGAATCAGTTGAGGACGTTATAAAAAAACGACATGAGGAAATAGCTTGCGTAATATTGGAGCCAATTGCAGCTAACATGGGTGTTATCCCTCCCAAACCCGAATTTCTTGAAGGTTTAAGAAAGATAACGAAAGAATACGGCATCTTGCTTATCTTCGATGAGGTTATCACCGGTTTTCGCGTATCTTACGGCGGGGCTCAAGAGTTCTTTGGAGTTACCCCGGATTTAACTTGTTTGGGCAAAATTATTGGCGGTGGGTTTCCGGTGGGAGCTTTCGGCGGCAGAAAAGAGATTATGCAGCATCTTGCGCCGGTGGGACCGGTCTACCAGGCGGGAACACTTTCCGGCAATCCGGTGGCGATGGCAGCGGGGCTTGCTACACTTAAAATTCTTGCTAAACGTGATATTTACAAGAAAATTGAGAAAAAAGCGGCAAAATTGTCAGAAGGGCTTAAAAAAGCGGCCCAAGATGTAGGCGTTGATGTTTACTGTACCAGGGTGGGCTCAATTAGTTGTATGTTCTTTACCGATACAGAGGTAGTTGATTATAAAACTGCTAAGAACTCAAATACCGAAAAATATGCCCTTTACTTTAAAAGTATGCTTGAAAATGGAATTTATCTTGCGCCATCTCAGTTTGAGGCGTGTTTTGTTTCCGCGGCTCACAGCGATGAAGATATTGAGAGAACGGTGGAAGCCGCAAGACTTTCGTTTAAGTGTTTGGAAAAAGAAATTTAGTTTAAGGTCGAGCAGTTGATTTTTACCCGAGGAGGGAAAATGAAGGGCTTAATACTAAGCGGAGGGACAGGAACAAGACTTAGGCCAATTACCTATACCAGCGCAAAGCAGCTCGTCCCCGTGGCAAACAAACCCATTCTTTTTTATGCGATAGAAGCCATTCGAGATGCGAATATAACAGATATTGGCATAATAATTGGCGATACAGGCGAAGAGGTGAAGTTGGCTGTCGGGGATGGTAGTAAGTGGGGAGTAAATATAACGTATATTCCGCAAGAGGCTCCCTTGGGGCTGGCTCACGCCGTTAAAATCGCTCACGATTTTATAAAAGACGACGATTTTGTCATGTACTTAGGGGATAACTTGATTAAGGATGGTATTAATGGTCTCGTAGAAGAATTTAAACAGACCAATTGCAATTGCCAAATTTTATTATCTCACGTAAAGGAGCCTCAACATTTTGGCGTGGCGGAGCTATCTGACGGCAAAGTGGTCTGCTTGGTGGAAAAACCAAAGGAGCCAAAGAGTGACTTGGCGTTGGTTGGGGTCTATATGTTCGATAAGAGTATTTTTGAGGCAGTAAATGTCATCAAGCCGTCCCGGAGAAATGAGCTTGAGATAACCGACGCCATTCAGTATTTAATCGATAAAAGATACGTTGTACATCCTCACATAATTGACGGTTGGTGGAAAGATACCGGAAGATTGGAAGATTTATTGGAAGCTAACCGAATTATGTTAAAACTTATTGAGAGAAGAATCGATGGTGATGTGGATGATATATCGCAGGTTTTGGGCAAGGTTGTGGTGGAAGAAGGGGCGGTCATAAAGGAAAGCACAATTCGAGGTCCCGCCATAATTGGGCACAGCACTAAAATAATTAATTCGTACATTGGTCCCTTCACCTCTGTCCATGATAGTGTATTAATTAAAAGCAGTGAAATTGAACACAGCATAATTTTGGCAGATTGCGTAATCAATGATATAGGCAGTCGTATGGAAGACACTCTTTTGGGAAGAAATGTGAAGGTTTACAGGAGCAATACAAAACCTAAGGCATATAGGCTTATGGTTGGAGATAACAGCGAGATAGAGGTCATCTAGAGTATAGCTGATAGCAGATAGCGGAGAG
>DFBH01000033.1 GCA_002366545.1 Candidatus Oleimmundimicrobium americanum
CGCAGGTTCAAATCCTGCATCGCCCACCAATCTTGCCGTAGGCGAATTGCGACCCTTCGTTTCTCCACCACAGGTGTCTGGAGCTGGGTCATCCTGGAACGAAGCGAAGGATGAGTAGTTAAGAGTTAGGAGTTGGGAATTAACTAATAACTAATGACTCCCGACTAACAATTTAATATGGGGGCGTGGTGCAATTGGTTAGCACACTGGCCTGTCAAGCCAGAGGTCGCGGGTTCAAGTCCCGTCGCTCCCGCCACATTAGTTATATGGATACATGGTAACTTGATAATATAGTTTTTTATAGCTCCATGTCACTATATTGCTATGTGGCCAGGTATCTATTATGGCGGGATAGCTCAGTCGGCCCCTTGGCCTGGTAAGGCCTCCGGGGTCCCGTAGGGCGAAGCCCGAGGGATAGAGCACTTTAGCTCTTACTACAAACTATATACATAAACTGAAATTTGGCGGGATAGCTCAGTCGGTAGAGCAGAGGACTGAAAATCCTCGTGTCCGCGGTTCGATTCCGCGTCCCGCCACCATCGTTTTCCCAGTTCTAAGTATAGTCATATTTTCTACACTGGATTTGCTCCGGTTTTACTCGAACTCTTTACTCTGTCTTCGCAGAGGATCACGGGCTTGCCTGTGGGGCTTCACATCGGGTGTTCTTATTGCTTGGTGGCAAAAGGGAAGGACTCGGCGGAACAATAGTGATAATTATCGGTATCATGCACAGCACCTTCGCATACTTTGCCGCTGGTCACAATAAGGTTTTTGCTATGCTGATATCAGGCGGTCCTTTTTTGTTGATTGGCACCCTGTTCTTCGCAAGTTGGCGGAAGACAAGAGAGCGGAAATTTCTAAAAACAATGCGTAGTGTCAAAAATGTATCTCACTTATTCAACTTATAATCATGTTGTTGCTATTTCTCCATTTAAGATAACCTATTTATCCGTCTTAGCATTTGCTTACCGGTCCTTCTTTGGTAGGTGCAGCATTTTGAATTTTTATGCTTATAATCTGTGAACTGTTTTTGTCGGCAAAAAAATGAGGAAAATTAAGAGATTTAAGGTGGTATCGTATCTAAAGTAGAAAGATTCTAAAGTGTAATTTATTAAATGTCGATAATAATTATGTACTTTAAAATTCCCAAACAGTTTTGAAAGTGCGAAATAATGACCGATAAAATGAATGAAAGAGACAATCAAAAAGGGTCTACTTCTCCTTTTGCCCTTATATGGCGATTGGCACTCATTATATTTGTAGTTGAACTTGTGATTATGTTGGTGTTGTGGAAAGTTCCTCCTTTGCCCTGGTACATGGTTCCTCTGCTGGATGCAATCGCATTAATTGTTTTGGTATTCCCTGCACTTTACTATTTGATTTTTCATCCTTTAACTCGGGAAATTGCTGAGCGCGGGCAAGCAGAGAAGTCAACCAAACTTGCCCATAAAGAACTTAATCAGATATTCCAGACCGCAGCTGATGGAATGCGTGTGGTCGATAAAGATTTTAACATGATTCGAGTTAATGAAACATTTTCGAATCTTTCGGGCGTAAGCAGAGACGAAGTGGTGGGCAAAAAGTGCTACGAGGTGTTTCGTGGTCCTCTCTGCCATACCCCCGATTGCCCGCTGACCCGAATTCTCGGCGGCGAGGAACACATTGAATGCGATATAGAAAAGGAACGAAACGATGGCACCAGAGTCCCTTGCATTGTAACGGCAACCCCATTTCGGGGATCAAGTGGTGAACTAATTGGTATTGTCGAAGATTTCAAGGATATCACTGAGCGCAAGCAAACCGAAATAGAAGTTAAGAAACTAAAACAGCAAATTGAGTTCATTTTAGGCGCGACAAAGACGGGTCTCGATATTATCGATTCCGAGTTTAACGTTCGATATATCGACCCAGAGTGGAAGAAAGTTTATGGTGAGCTGATGGGACGAAAATGTTATGAATATTTCATGGGTCAAGATGAGGTATGTCCTGGATGTGGAATCGCGAAGGCCAAGAAAACAAAAGCTTCCACTGTTACCGAGGAGGTTCTTGTCAAAGAAGGAAATAGGCCGATACAAGTTACAACCATACCATTTCAGGATGATAAGGGCGATTGGTTGTTTGCTGAGGTGAATGTCGATATCACTGAGCGCAAAAAGGCGGAGGAGGCACTGCAGGAGAGCGAGGGAAAACTTAATGCTATGTTGCAGTCAATTAGTGACCATATGAGTATGATGGACAAAGATTTAAATATTCTCTGGGCAAATGAAACCGCCAAGAAAATCTTTGGCGCGGATATTATCGGCAAAAAATGTTATGAGGCATACCATAAAAGAGATAAACCTTGTGAACCATATCCCTGCCTTACGCTCAAGGCATTTCAGGATGGAAAGGTTCATGAGCACGGTACCTGGGCGATAGATAAAAACGGTAAAACAATATATTTCCATTGTACCGCCAATGTAGCTTTAAGAGGTGAAGAGGGAAAACCCACGGCAGTGATTGAAATTTCAAGAGACATCACCGAGCAAAGGAAGAACGAAGAGAGCATCAAGCACTTAAACAGGGTGCTTCGTGCAATAAGCGATATCAATCAATTGGTAGTTAGGGAAACTGACCCCCAGGAGTTGTTGAAGAAGTCGTGTGAAGTTCTTGTTCAATCTCGGGACTATAGCGCGGCTCAAGCTACTTTAACCAAGAACGATAAGCCCGTATTTCAGGCGGCAGCGGTGGCACCGGAACATGAAGAAAAAGAGAGTGCGCATCCCGATCCTTTAGAGAAAGATGCCTCGCATGTTTACGAGGTCCTAAAAGAAGAGTTAACCGATATCGTTGGCGAAGGGAGCACCGAGCTCTATCGCAGCAGCTCCTCCCTTCTTGAAAAATATGGGTACGGTTCACGTAAAGCCGTTCCTCTAAGCTATAAAGATAAAACTTTTGGGACGATTAAGGTCTGCTCCAAATTGCCTTACGCTTTCGATGTTGAGGAGGTAAAACTTTTAGAAGAGGTATGTGAAGACATCGGTTTTGCCCTGGAAAGTATGGAAAAAGAAGAGAGAAGAAAGCAAGCAGAAGTGAAACTCGAAAATAGGGTCACCGAACTCACTACCCTTTCCGAAGTAAGTGCGAATATCAGCTCCACCTTGGAGCTCGATAGGGTTCTTGAATTAAGCTTGGGAAGCGCTCGGCAACTCCTCGACGCAGAGTGCGGCTCAATCATGCTCTTAAATGAGAAAGAAAAGCTCTTAACCGTTGCCGTTTCTTTCGGCTTGAGCAAAGAGTTTGCCCAAGTCAAAGAGAAATTGGGAGAGGGCATCGCCGGTTACGTGGCAAAAACGGGTAAGCCTCTCTTTCTAAAGAAGGATATGAAGGATACCCCTTTTGAGAAGTATAAGAAGGAAAGGAAGATAAAGGATGCTCTCTCCATTCCCATCAAGGTCAAAGATAAGATAATCGGTGTATTTAACGTAGACAACAAAGACCAAGAAGGGGCCTTCACCCAAAGCGACCTAAAACTCTTTACCATCTTGGCCTCCGAGGTTGGGGCGGCCATAGAGAACGCCAGGCTATATCAGGATATAAGGAAAGGTTTGTTAAATACGGTCAAAGCTTTAGCCATGGCCGTCGATGCTAAGGACCCCTATACTCACGGTCACTCCGAAAGGGTCGTAAAATACAGCCTGGCCATCGCCAAAGAGATGAAGTTGCCCAAAGAGGAGATAGAAGAGATTGAAATATCTGCCCGTCTTCATGATGTGGGAAAGATAGGGGTAAGCGGGAAGATACTTGGAAAACCAACCGGTCTTACCGAAAAGGAGTGGAAGGTAATTAAAAAACATCCTAAGACAAGCGCCAAAATCCTTGAGCCGGTGGACTTCTCTCCCGAAATAGTCTCCTGTGTCCTTTTCCATCACGAACGTCCCGATGGCAAAGGATATCCCAATGGAATATCAAGAGATGAGATTCCACTTGGGGCGAGTATCATCAAGGTGGCTGATGCCTACGACGCCATGACCTCAGACAGACCTTACCGCAAGGCCCTATCTGAAAAGAAAGCTGTAGATGAACTCAAGAAACACAAAGGAACTCAATTTCATCCCGAGGTGGTTGAGGCGTTTTTGAGAGAGATAAGAAATAAGTAAGTTGTTGATTTTTAAATAAAGCTTGCTTAAGCTCACGTAATGAAAAATTTCCTTATTAAATCCTGTAAATCCAAAATGCGCACCGCTTGTTCGATATAGAATCCTGTCATTATTTCTCCATTTTAATCACATAGTTTTGTCTACCAATTGGCAAAGTGTTTTGCTTTGAGATTTTTCCTGAAAAAATATTGACCAAAGAGATAAACTTCAGTAATATATCAATAAACATTGATACAATAGTGATTGAGATGAGGTGCTATGGAAAATTTGCAAGTTGGTTGCAAGATTGAAACAAAAAAATTGATTGAACTTATGGAGTATTTGAAAGTTATTTCCGATGAGAACAGGTTAAGAATTTTATGTTTTCTAAAGCATGGCGAACGTTGTGTTTGTGAGATTCACGAGACGCTAAATCTCCCGCAAAATCTTACTTCACATCATTTAAAGATCCTTCGTGAAGCAGAGCTTGTAATTGCCAGGCGGGAGGGTAAGTGGATTCATTATCGGTTAAATGATGAAAAAATCCGTTGTTTAACAAAGCTTTATAAAGAAGTAATTTTAGGAGGATAAAATGATTACCTGGCAAGCTATTTTATCAAGCGGTTGGGGAGCATTAATTGATTATGTATGGCACCATACCTTAACTTGTTTAGTCCCTGCTTTTTTTATTGCGGGAGCCATTGCTAGTTTTATCTCCAAAGATTCTGTGATGAAGTATTTTGGTCTTGATGCTAATAAATTTCTCTCATATAGTATAGCCTCGGTCTCAGGTGCAATACTTGCCGTATGTTCTTGTACAGTGCTACCCATCTTCGCGGGAATTAATAGACGAGGAGCCGGTCTTGGACCAGCAATCGCATTTCTTTACTCGGGCCCCGCAATTAATATTCTTGCTATCATCTATACAGCTCGCCTTCTTGGCCCCGGGCTTGGCTTAGCTCGAGCAATCCTGGCTGTCCTATTTGCGGTGGCAATAGGTCTTATGATGGCCATTATTTATCGGAAAGAAGAAAATCAAAAAAATAAGGAAATGCCAATGTTTAACGCTATGGATAACGAAAAGGGGAATGATTTAGGCCGGCTTGTCTTTATCGCAACTCTGGTGCTAATTCTTCTTACTGCTACTTCCAAATTTGCCAACTTCATCAAGTGGCCTTTTGTTATTGCTGAAATCTTCTTTGTTGTTTATATGTCTCTTTACTGGTTTGAGAGAAGTGAAATTAATATGTGGCTTTCAGAAACTTGGAACTTAATGAAGCTCATAGTACCCGTTCTTCTTATAGGGGTTTTCTTTGCAGGAGTTATAGAGGTGCTTCTTCCGCCCGCTTGGGTAGGAAGATTTGTCGGGGGGAATACCTTCCTGGGCAATTTTATCGCTTCTATTTCTGGCGCGTTCATGTATTTTGCTACTCTAACCGAAGTTCCTATCATTAAAACACTTTTGAATTTGGGGATGGGAAGGGGGCCAGCTTTGACTTTGCTTCTAGCCGGCCCGGCTCTTTCACTCCCCTCAATGTTGGCTATTCAAAGGATAATTGGCACCAAAAAAATGTTAACTTTTGTTTCGTTGGTGGTTGTTTTCTCGACGGTCGCTGGTCTCTTGTTTGGAGTAATAATGGGATGAAAAATTAAGGAGGTGTTTTCTATATGGTTGAGATTAAAATTTTAGGGACGGGATGCTCGAAATGTAAAAAGCTGACCAAATTAGCAGAAGAAGCTGTTAGCGAGCTCGGTGTTCCAGCAGAAGTAACTAAAGTGACGGACATTGATGAGATTATGAACTATGGTGTTATGGTGACCCCTGCCCTTGTCATCGAAGGGGAGGTAAAAGCGGCAGGTAAAATACCAAGCAAGGAAGAAATTAAAAAATGGATTGAGACAAATTAAAAAAACAAAGGGGGTGGGAAAATGAACAATTGCTGTTGTGCGGAAGGAGTTAAACTAATCTATGCTTGTTCAGGTTGTTCCGATGTGGGAGAAATATCCGATAGGGTTGTAAGGGTACTTTCTAAAGAAGGATTTGGGAAAATGAAATGTCTTGCAGCCGTAGGCGCACATCTTTCTGGCCCTGTGAAATCGGCGATGGGTGCAGATGAAAATATTGCTATAGATGGATGCTCCGATGCTTGTGCTAGAAAAAATCTTGAGCATATAGGGGTAACTCCGAAATCGTATGTCTTGACTGAAATGGGTCTTGAAAAAGGAAAAACAATTCTTACCGATGAGATGGTTGATGAGGTAAGTAAAAAAATTAGAGATAAAATATTGTTTGAGTGTGGAAGAGAAGATGATGGAAATAAATAAAAACCTAAGGAAGAGAGAATATATTTGTATTGTCCTTCTCTGCCTTCTTTCGGGAATGTTTTCTGTACTTTGTGGTTGTGGAAAAGTAGAGGATGAAAAGGGAATAAAGGAGAGTGGTTTTGAAGTTACAAGAAATGAAACTGATAAATCAGAGAAACAGTCTGGAGTGAACCCCAAATTTCCGA
>DFBH01000058.1 GCA_002366545.1 Candidatus Oleimmundimicrobium americanum
GCTTTAGCTAGGTGAGGATGTCAATTGCTTGTCGATTTTATTAAAGGAATATATGGTGATTTTATGCGAACACGGGGGGCAAGCTCTTGGACTTAACTACAACAATTGGAATTATTGTTGGTATTGCTTTGATATCTTTGGCCATCCTTCAGGGTGGCAGCTTGAATATATTTTTTGATACCCCTTCCATAATGATTACATTAGGGGGCACGATTGCTGCTACGCTTATAAATTTTACAATGCCCCAAATTCTTGGAGTTGTAAAGGTTCTTAAAAATGCTTTCTTTGGTTCAGGCGATAACCCACTTGGGTTAATAAGTACAATTGTGCACTTTGCGGAAAAGGCGAGAAAAGAAGGATTGCTGTCTCTGGAAGAGGAAGCAAATCAGCTTGGTGACCCCTTCATGCAAAAGGGTCTGCAATTGGTTATAGATGGTACTGATCCGGAACTTGTTCGTGACATTATGGAAACAGAACTCTCTTTTATCGAAGAAAGACACAAGCTGGGTAAAGGAATATTTGAGGCAATGGGTGCTTATGGGCCGGCTTTCGGCATGATAGGCACTTTAATTGGTCTCATTCAGATGCTTAAAAATCTTGACGATCCTTCCAAGATTGGGCCGGGTATGGCCGTGGCTTTGCTTACTACATTCTATGGGGCACTCTTGGCCAATCTTGTTTTTAATCCAATTGCGGGAAAGCTTGGCGTAAGGAGCGGGCAAGAAATTCTATACAAAGAGGTAATGATAGAGGGGATTTTATCGATTCAAGCGGGTAATAATCCTCATATTATCGAGGAGAAGTTATTGGCTTTTCTTTCTCCGAAAGTAAGAACAGATATAGCCAAAGCTAAGGAGGAAGGTTTGGGTGGCTAGAAAAAAAAAGCAGGAGGAGCCCAAGCGTGGCGCCCCGGGGTGGATGGTTAGTTACGGCGATATGATGACTTTGCTTTTGGTCTTTTTCGTCTTGCTTTATTCCTTCTCGATAGTTGATATGCAAGAATTTATCAAAGCGATTGGCTCCGTTAACGCTGCCATTCATGGCACAACGGGAATCCTTGAAGTGGAGGGAGCATCTACCCAGAAACTGGGGGAAGCAGGCAAAACTCTTAAACCGAGTGAAGCGAAAGGCGGAGGGGAAAATATTCTTGAAGGTGCGGCCGGTCTTAAGATCAGTATTTCCGAAGAGGAAATTGCGGCTATGGAGCAGCTTAAAGAGGAAATTCAGCAAAATGTTAACGCGGCCAACATGGGGGCATCAATTAGTTTAACCACCTCCGATAGAGGTCTCTTAATTAGTCTTACGGATAAAGTTCTTTTCAACATAGGAGAAGCTGATCTAAAGCCGGAGGTTTTACCCATTCTTCGAACAATCGGCAAAACCTTAAAAGATACCGATTACGTAATTAGAGTAGAGGGTTATACTTGCGACATACCTATTTCCACCCCGGAATATCGTTCAAATTGGGAGTTGTCTGCGGATAGAGCCATCTCAGTTTTAAGATATGTGATTGAAAATGTTGGTTTTCCACCAGAAAGACTTTCGGTTGCGGGTTATGGGGAGTATAAGCCAAGAGTACCGAATGACGCTGAGGCAAACCGCGCATTAAACAGAAGAGTAGATATGGTTGTTTTATATCCAACCTTAAATATTCAAGAACCTAAAACTGAGGCCATAGAGGGGAGGTAGTTAACGTGGTTGAGGACGAAGTTAAAGAATCAGCTCAAGAAGAAGGGGAAGAGGGAGAAAAGGAAGGGAAAGAAAAGGGCAAAAAGAAATTTAGCTTAAAGTTGCCCAAGTTAAAGTTGGGGAAGTTTAAGATACCCATTTTAATAGTTATAGTGGTCGGCCTTGCGGTGGGAACTTCATTTGGGGTTATGAAGTATTTAGGTAAACGTTCTGCGGTTAAGAATGAAAAAAAAGAAGAAGTTAAAATAGATGTTGGTTCTATCGTTTCTTTAGAACCCTTTACCGTAAACTTGGTGAAGTCTAATAGTTATCTTCAAATTGAAGTTTCTCTTGAACTTGAGAAAGATAATGAGTCACTTAATGAAGAGGTAGAATCGAGAAAAGCCCAGATTAGGGACACTATTATTACTATTCTTCGCTCAAAAGCCCCGAATCAGGTTTCTTCGGCGGAAGGGGAGCAACAACTTAAAGAGGAAATAAAAAATGAAGTAGATTCTTTACTCACCTGTGGTAAAATTAAAAGCGTTTATTTTACTACCTTTATTATGCAATAGCCATGGGAGGATTGTATGTCAGGAGCGCTTACCCAGGATGAAATAAATGCTCTCTTAACCGGCGCAACGCAGGGAGAAGAAGTTGCGTCAACCGTAAGTGAAGAGATGCCTAAACAAATCAGGGTCTATGATTTTAGACACCCCGATAAATTTTCCAAAGTTCACTTAAATACTATAGAAAACGTTCATCAAAATTTGTCCAGACATCTTGGAGTAGCTTTAATGATTTATGTAAGGCAAAATATTAGCTTTAATTTGGCTTCAGTGGAGCAAACTTCGTATGAAGATTATATATCGGGGCTTTCAGTTCCTACAACCCTGGTTATTTTTTCACTTTCTCCACTTTCGGGTAATGCAATATTGGAATTAAATCCAACTCTAACTTTTATGTTTTATGATAGATTGCTCGGGGGAGCGGGCACGGTTTTGGAGGAGAATCGGGAACTTACAGATATTGAAAGAAGTGTGATTGAGGGAATTTCTCAAAAAATACTTATCGCTTTTAAAGAAGCGTGGGGTGGAATTATGCAATTTCAACCTAAAATAGAGGCAATCGAGGCAAATTCTCAACTGGTTCAAATAGCTCCTCCTAATGAGATAGTTGTAAGTATAGTTTTTGAAGTTAGAATGGGAGACAATACAGGTGCTATGAGCATTTGTTTGCCCTACTTGACTCTTGAGTCCATAATTCCAAAGTTGACTCGAAGAGTTTGGTTCTCCGCTAAAAACCAAAAAAAAGGTTTTGACGAGAAAGAAAGAGAAAATATAAAAAGAAATCTAAAAAAAGTCGTATTGCCGGTGACAATAGAATTGGGAATCGCTGAGCTAACCGTTGGGGATTTAATGCAATTAAAACCCGGTGATGCTATACAGCTTGATACTCATACAAATGAAGAAGTAAAAATAAAGATAGGGAATATTGCTAAATTTCGCGGAAAACCTGGTATATTAGGAAGAAAGTTAGCCGTAAAAACTACATCGGTAATAAAAGAAGGGAATGAGTGTTAGTGTCCGAAAAACCGGAAGGGAAAGTCGAATTAACCGAGAGTGACCTCAGTGTTTTAGGAAATGTTTTAAACATTGTTTTCTCTGCCTTGGGTAAAATTGTATCTGCTTTTAGTGAGAAAGAGGCAGAATCTTCTCTCCTTCCCTCTGTTGTGTCGACTCTGGAAGAGTATCGGGGTGAGAAAACTGAGTCCGTGATTTTAGCGCAGCTTAGTTGCACAACCGGTCTTAGCGGCAATGTCTTTTTGGTTTTACAGGAAGCCGACGGGGTAAAATTGGCGGAGTTGGCTCAGCAACAGGAGCTTAGTGGCAACGCCTCAGTGGACGAGATGGGGCAAGATGTTTTAAAAGAAATTTTTAATCAGGTTAGTGGCGAAGTAATGAGCAATATCACTGCTTCTGCCGGTCGGGAGGCTGGTGGTTCTATCGCTCAGTTTAAGATTACAAAATTGGAAGACGAAGCGGAGAGTTTGAGTGCATTGTTTGCGGACGGAACGGTTGTAAGAGGTGGAGCGGATTTAAATATATCCGATGTTTCTGCACCAATTCAGGTGGACTGCATCACATCAACAGATTTTGTAAGTCAAGTGGTTAGTTTTTTTGGAGGGACACAGTCAGATAAAGAAATGGAGCCGCAATCCACAGCTGAACCCGGCGAAAACATAGAAGAGAAAATCCCCGTTGAGTCCGTTCACTTTGATTCCTTGAGTGCTGAAGATAAACAAGGGAATATAAAAAATATTGACTTGCTTTTGGATGTTCCTTTAAAAGCATCAATAGAGTTGGGTCGCACTGATCTAACCATACAGGAGATACTTAACTTAGGCGGGGGTTCCGTTGTTGAATTAGACAAGTTGGCCAGTGAGCCTATAGATTTTTTAGTTAACGGAAAAATAATTGCCCAAGGTGAAGTAGTGGTAATTGATGATAAGTTTGGCGTTAGGATAACAAATATAGTGAGTCCTCGAGAACGACTCGAGAGTGTTTAGTTGATTAGAGGGGGTGATTTTTTGGCAGTAGTCGCTTATTGTGTTAAATGTAAAGCTAAGAAAGAGATGGTTAATCCACAGAAGATAACCATGAAAAACGGAAAGCCTGCAACTACGGGAACTTGTCCCGATTGCGGGACAAAAATGTTTAGAATTGGAAAGTAATCCGAGGGATTACCGTTTTTGTGGATAAGTACACAAAGAACAAAATAAGCAGCTTTTGCTGCTTATTTTGTTCTTATATTAATTCGAAGGTGATTATCTTGGAAAAAGAAGTGCGGGTTCGTTTTGCTCCAAGCCCCACTGGGGTATTGCATATCGGGGGCGCGAGAACTGCTCTCTATAACTGGCTTTTTGCCAAGCATTATGGCGGCAAGTTCATTTTAAGGATAGAGGATACTGATAGAAGCCGTTCCACAGAAGAAGCAATCAAAGAAATAAACTCGTCTCTTAAATGGCTCGGTTTAGATTGGGACGAGGGCCCCGAAATTGAAGGTTCGTATGGGCCTTATCGTCAAACTGAGCGTCTGCCTTTTTATGGGGGAGCCGTTGAAAAATTGCTTGAGGCAAAGATGGCTTATAGGTGTTATTGCAGCCCGGAGGAATTAGAAGAGCGGAGAAAAGCAGCATTAAAGGACGGCAGATCTCCCGGATACGATGGTCGATGCAGAAAACTCACCGAAAAAGAGCAAAAAAATTATGAAAAGGAAGGGCGAAAATATGCTATCCGTTTTGCTTGTCCCAAAGAGGGAGAGACGATCGTTTCGGATATCATAAGAGGGGGCGTTGTCTTTCAGAACACTGTTTTAGAAGACTTCATTCTCGTCAGGGCAAACGGTCTTCCGACATATAATTTTGCTGCCGTTGTCGATGACGCTGCTATGAAAATAACGCATGTAATTAGGGGTATCGACCATCTATCAAATACACCGAAACAAATCCTTTTATATGAAGCCCTTGGTTTGCCGATTCCCGCTTTTGCCCATCTTCCGATGATTTTGGGCTCCGATGGAAAACCTTTAAGCAAGCGTCATGGGGCTACATCGGTGGAAGAATATAAAAAAAATGGTTATCTGCCTGAAGCGATATTAAATTATCTTGCTCTTTTGGGTTGGTCTTATGATGAAAAGACCACCTTGTTTTCCATTGAAGATTTAATTGAAAAATTCACCCTTGAAAAAGTTTCAAAGAACTCCGCCATTTTTGATAATGTCAAGCTTCAGTGGATGAACGGATGTTATATTCGTGAATTATCAGTTGATAAGCTAACGGATTTGCTGATTCCAATCTGGGTTGACGCCGGCTTTTTTGCGAAACCTTCTGATTTTGGGATAGAAAAACTTAAAATGATAGCTGCTTTGGTGCAAGAACGGATAAAGTGTTTAACTGATGTTTTGGAGCTTACGGACTTTTTCTTCAAAGAGGAGATTGAAATTGACCCCAAAGCTGCAGACAAGGTGTTAAGAAAATCAGAGGTTCTAAGAGTTCTTGAAACCGCATCCGATAAGTTAAAAGAAATTGAAAAGTTTGATACCGAAAATGTGGAAACTGCCTTGCGCTCCATTCCTGAAGAACTTGATATAAAGGCAAAACTTATCTTTCAACCGATTCGAGTTGCCGTAACCGGGAAAATGGTAAGCCCCCCGCTTTTTGAGACGATTGAAGTGCTTGGGAAGGAAAAGACGTTAAAAAGGATAGAATTAGCACAAGAGGCAACTGAAGAGCGAGAGGGTAATGGGTAAAGGGTAAAGTTGCGGATGGCATATGCCCGCCCGCCTCTGGCGGGGCTGGTAGTAGATAGTTGAAAGCATAGAGCGCGGAGCGTAGAGCAGAGA
>DFBH01000073.1 GCA_002366545.1 Candidatus Oleimmundimicrobium americanum
AGAAAGTATAAAACACTTCTTTGCTAGGCACTGGTCTGACGATTTACAGGACCTCGGAGGTAAAACAAAAAGGCTTTATGCAGACGGGTTAAGGTGTTTCACGGAAAGAACGGCCTTGTAAAACTCCTGTGAGGATATCGGAGGTTCAAAGTTAAAAAATTGAAAGTTCTTATGGTAAACAAACTATATTATCCCGTAATCGGAGGGGTTGAAAACCACGTTCGAGACCTGGCGCGTGAGTTATCTTCTCAAATTGATGTCAGGGTTCTTGTTGCCAATACTTCTTTTCAAACGGTGGAGGAAAAGATAGATGGCATAAAAGTTTATAAGGTACCAAACATCGGCACTTTTAAATCCACGCCCATTGCTCCGACTTTCCCATATTGGTTGAATAAGCTAAAAAGCGACATTTTTCATTTTCATTTTCCATATCCCTTTGGAGAGTTCTCCTATTTACTTGCATCTTCGTCCGGGAAATTGGTGGTTACTTATCACAGCGACATCATCAGACAGAAGTTTTTGCTCTCTCTTTATAAGCCGTTTTTAAGAGCTTTTTTGAAGAGGGCGGATAAAATTATTGTTGGTTCACCGAACATGATTGAGCATTCGCCATTTTTAACAGAGGTTAAAGAGAAATGTGAAGTAGTGCACTATGGCATAGATGTCAAACGTTTTGAGTTAACAGAAAAGGTCTCAAAAAAAGCAAAAGAAATAAGAAATCGTTACGGCGATAATATTGTGCTTTTTGTTGGAAGGTTGATTTATTACAAGGGTGTTGAGTTTCTTGTAAAAGCTATGAAGAATGTAAAGGGACAGCTTCTTCTTGTTGGCGAAGGACCGTTGAAAGATGATTTAAAAGAACTTGCTACGGATTTGGGTATAGTTGATAGGGTGCATTTTATAGGGGGAGTCGTTGATGATGATTTGCCTGCTTACTATCATGCCTGCGATGTTTTTGTTCTACCGTCGGTGGCGAGGAGCGAGGCCTTTGGTTTGGTTCAGCTTGAAGCCCATGCTTGCGGAAAGCCTGTGGTTAGCACCGATTTACCTACGGGGGTTCCGTATGCTAATTTAGATGGGGTGACGGGGATTACTGTTCCTCCGGGTTCCCCCGAAGCTCTTTCTAAGGCCATAAATAAGCTTTTGGATGATGAAAATTTACGGAATGAATATGGGGCAAACGGCAAAGAAAGAGTTAATAGGGAATTTACCAAGGAATTAATGGCAAAACGGGTCTTGGAAATTTATAATGAGTTAATTGTCACATAGGTTTCGATATCCTTTATTAAAATTAGTTGGTGTTTGGTATATGACAAAATTATCAAGGAAAAGATGGTTAATAATTTCAATAATAATTGACGCAGTTCTCGTTAACTGTGCCATCATTCTTTCGTTTTTATTGCGTTTTGGAGGCGAGCTTCCTGTTTTTAACTTTCAGGCGTACACAAACCTCGCTATTTTTATAACCCTGATTCAACTGGGAGCTTTCTATGTATATGACCTTTATGATCCCGAAAAAGTCCAAGGTGGCTGGGGTGTTTTTTTTGCTGTTCTTAAGGCGGTCACTTTGAGTACTTTGGTTATTGTGTCTGTCACATTTTTCTTTAGGTTCTTCTCTTTTCCTCGAACAGTGTTTGTAATTTCGTGGGTAACTCTCATCTTAATAATTTGTGGTTGGCGTATTTTTGCTTTAAAGACTCTAAATATAGAGTGGCCGACTCAGCGGATTTTGCTTGTTGGAACGGGAGAAATTGCCTTGCAGCTTTTAAGGGAGTTAGAAGAGCGTATCCAATGGGGGTATAAGGTAGTTGGTTTGGTGGAAAGAGATGTTGAAAGGATAGGCCAAAAAGTTCAGGGAATTCCCATTTTGGGAGGGGTGAACGATATAGTTAGATTGGTTAAAGACCATGATGTTGATAGGGTTATAATTGCTTCTCCGATTCGACACAGGGAATTACTTAGTGAATTTGTAAAGTCGGATGAAACCGGTGTAAAAATTGAGGCCATTCCCGAACTTTATGAAATATTTATCGGAAAAGTTGACTATTCCTTGGTTAATGACATCCCCTTAATTAAAATTACAAAAGATCCGGTTCCTTCTTGGGTCTTTATTTTGAAACGGGTCATCGATATTTTACTGGCGGCTTTTTTCGGTATCTTGTTTTTACCGGTAATGCTTATAGCTTTAATTTTAATAAAACTTACCTCCGGCGGCCCCATTTTTTATAAACAGGTTAGGGTTGGAGAGGAAGGGGAGCCCTTTAATTTGTACAAGTTTCGCACTATGGTTGTGGGAGCTGAGAAAAAAAGCGGTCCGGTTTTGGCGGCTGAAAACGATTCAAGGATAACTTTTGTGGGAAGATTTTTGCGAAAGAGTCGCATAGATGAATTACCTCAGCTTTGGAATATTTTAAAAGGGGATATGAGTTTTGTCGGGCCGAGGCCCGAGCGCTCTTATTTTGTTGAAAGGCATAAGCAAAATATTCCCGGGTACGAAGAGCGTTTTAAGATTAAACCCGGGGTAACGGGTCTTGCTCAGGTCAGTGGCTCTTACATCACGACACCCGACAACAAGTTGAAGTACGATTTGATTTATATTTATCATCAATCTTTATTTTTGGACTTAAAGATATTGTTGCAAACCATAAAAGTTGTTCTTACAGGAAAAGGAGCGAGGTAAAACAGCTACCAGCCTCCAGCCATCAGCTTCCAGGGAAAATAAAAATGTGAGATTGGAGTAGGGGGCTGGTGGGAAAAGAAAGGTAAAGGGTAAAGAGAAGTTAAGTGGTAATTGATGGAGATTAAATAGAAATTAGGCGGTAATTAAGTTGTAATTAAGTGGAGATTTCGAATAAGTTATTATTAATTTCAATAAATTACAATGAATCTCTATAAATTACAATTGGTTTTAACGAAGCAATCTTGAGATCACCACGGGCTAAAGCCCTCGTGATGACGAAAAAGTAACGAGACTGTCGCGCTCTTTGGGCTCGCAGTGACTATGACATAAAATAGTTTTTCAAGAGCAAGAAGGGCGTTTTAAAATGAACAGACCAATAGACCAACAGATCAACGAATCAACCAGCCGGCTTTCCATGAATTCGGAGTCTTTAATCAGCTACATTCTGATAGCTATAGCTTTCATTGTTCCGGTTCTTGTTTGCCCTTGGACTTTTGATTTTTATAACTTGCCTAAAATAATTTTTCTTCATACAGCAACATTGATTATGCTTTTAATTTGGTTTAACAGAATAATTCGGGATAATGGTTTTATATATCATCACACCTCCATGGATTTGCCGCTTTTATTTTTTGCCTTGACGATAATTTTTAGCACTATTTTTTCCATTAATCCTTTGATTAGTATCTTTGGCCAGTACAGAAGATTTGAGGGATTACCCGCACTTTTAAATTATATAATTCTTTTTTATCTGGCTTTTTACTTTTTTAACGAAGAGAAACAAATTAAGCGGTTAGCAACTTCATTTGTTGCTGCCTCGTTCCTTGTTTCCGTTTACGGAATTGCTCAATATTTCGGTTTTGAATTTCTTCGGGTGGCCGCTCAACCTTTTGGGGTAAGAATTTTTTCTTCACTTGGCAATCCCGTTTTTTTGGCGGCCTTTTTGGCTATGACCATTCCGATTACCGTTGTTCTTTTGCTTTATACCAAAGTAAGCTTGCAGCGCTTATTTTTGGTTATCTCTTTATCTGCTGAGTTAATTTGCTTATTTCTTACATATTCTCGCGGCGGTTGGTTGGGATTTTTAGCCGGGACAGCATTTTTAATTATTTTTGCCGGAAGGGGTTCGCTGCGAAGACACGGTAAGTTTGTTGCAGTTGTGTGTATTGCTTTAATGTTGGTTTTAATGAGCACTTTTTTTATTGGTTTTTCAAAAGGAGAAATTCCCTCCTCGGAGTTTTCCCGAATTGCGTCGAGTTTTGCGCTTAAAGAAGGAACAATTGGAACTCGGTTGAGTATCTGGGGAAGTACGGTCAGGATGACAGCGGATAGGCCGGTTCTTGGATATGGCCCGGAGACTTTTCGCACCGCTTTTCCTCCTTACCGTTCGCTTACCTTTATAAGGTTGGAGAGCGAAAAGGCTATGCCCGACAGGGCTCACAACGATTTTTTGCATATTGGTGCAAGCACAGGGTTGTTGGGCCTTGCTTTTTATTTTTGGGCGTTAATTGCCTTTTCTCTATCGGCAGGGGTTTTGCTCAAAAGGGTTCGCGGCTCAAATATTTATCCTCTTCTTGTTGGGTTTTTGGCAGCTTGCGTGGCCTATGTCGTTCAAATTCAGTTTGAACCGAGTATGGTTGGGGTTGCCCCCCTCTTTTGGTTGTTGATGGGGAGCGTGATGGCTTTCGGAAATTTCTCTAAATTTAAAGTCTGGGAAACAGGAAGATTTAGTTTTCCTTCTTCACGTGTGTTTAAGACATTTACAACTATTTTGCTTGGAGTTTTTTTAATAGTTTTTTTAAGCGTTAGTTTTTATTTTGGAACGATTGTTGCCGCTGATATTCAACTTTACAACGGTTTGTGTTCAAATTCTTCTGGAAATGTAAACGAGGCTATTTTTGGTCTTGAAAAATCTGTTGTTTTAAATCCTCATCACAATATTCAGAGATTTTATTTGGGAGGGGCATATTTACGCAAAGCAAAAATTACAAATAACCCGCTATGGGCCGATAAAGCCATATCGGTATATCGTGATGCTTTGGAATTTAATGACTTGGACGAGGATATTTATTTAAACTTGGGGGATGCTCTTTCGTACTATGGATTTACGTGGAGAGATAATAATAAATTGGCGTTAGCCGAGGCAGCCTACAAAAAGGCTATCGAGATTGATGGGTATTTCTCTGCTGCTCATCAGCGTTTAGGAGCCCTTTATCGAATCAAGGGATTTTGCGATGGGGCAATCTCTGAAGAAAAAAAGGCGATATTTACAGATCCAAGCAATTTTTCGGCTTACTATGAACTTGGTTTAGCGTATGAAGAAAAAAGGGAAGCTCAGAAAGCAATTGAATCATACGAAAAAGTACTTGAAATTGAACCCGACTTTAAGAAAGCGAGAGAAAAGCTTGAGCACCTTAAGAAAAAACTTTAAATTAATTTCTTTTTATAATTTCCTTTAAAAAGAAGGAAATTGAATTTTTGCCTTGAATAATATTTTAATTACATTTTGAGGATGCAAGATAAGTGAAATATTTAGCAAAATTTTCTTGCATTTTATGAATGCTTTTGGATATATTGTTAAAGATAGATTTTATATTTTGAACACGGTTTTTTAAGTTTAAGTGATAATTTAACGAGGAGGTGCCGATTAGTTATTAATTTTAGCAACTCTTGTAAGTCTAATATTTTATTGTAAGGAGGTGTAGGTTTGAGAAAAACTTCTATTTTTATTAGTTTACTTATTTCATTATCGTTGATATTTGTACTATTTTCTTGTGGAGTAGTATTTGCTCAGGAATCATCATATTATGGTGGAATAAATCCTTCTGATGGTTGCATGACTTGTCATAGCGATAAGGATTTAGAGGCAAACGGGAAGAGTCTTTACATAGACGAGGAAGCGTATAAAAAATCTGTTCATGGAAATGTTCTTTGCTCTGAGTGCCATTTAGGGTTTACGATTTCCTTGCCTCACCCGGAGGTTAAAGGGGATTCATTAAGAGTTGCTTCTTTAGCTTGTAAAGATTGCCATAAAGATGTGTACAGCGAATATAAAAATAGTGTACACGGCAAAGCCGCTCTTATGGGTAAGGTGAATTCAGCTTCCTGCGGTGATTGTCATGGTGACCATTATATTAAGAGCTTGAAAAATGAGGAAGTAAAAGATGAATTTTGGGCAAACGCCGAGAAAATTTGTGGGGAATGTCACCAGGATTACTGGGAAAATTACGGTGACTATTATCATGGGCAGGCTTACAAAGTAGGGTTCAAAAAAGCTCCTACATGTTGGCAATGTCATGATTATCACAACATTCTTTCAAAAGATAATCCGAATTCTCGAATTTCTGATGAAAATCTTTATAAAACATGTGAAGAGTGTCACCCCGGTTCTACCAAAGGTTTTGCCGATGGTTACGGGCCTTCAATCCACGGTTTGCAGGAAGGTTTTGAAGTAAACGCTGTTTTAAAATGGTTCAGGGGGCTGTTTTCCTGGTTCCCTTGGTAAAAAAAGTAATAGATTTTTAGTAAAGGAGGTGCGACCGCGATAAAAAAGTTAAGGTATACTAAATTAGCTTTATATTTAATTTGTTCAGTCCTCGTTCTTTTAATTAGCGGAGGAATGTTTTATGTTTTTGCGCAGGAGGATACCGGCGATGAGGGTAAGGTGACTATGGGCGAGTGTTCAGAATGTCACGGGGAGATAGATCAACCGGTTAAATGGGAAGAAAAATTCGGCTTAATTTTTAATCACCCGGTACATTTAAATCGGGGTTATAAGTGTGACGCTTGTCATAAAATCCCTGTTCATGAGAAGAACAAAACAAATCGTGTTTCAATGGACTTATGCTACGATTGTCATGGATTGTCTCATGGAGAGCAAGGGGAAATGGCCCCTCCTGAATGCGGTGTTTGTCATCCTCCGGAGTTTGATTTAAAGCCCGCTTATCACAAACAAGAAGGGTTTTTCCCCGAGGAGCACATAAAGAAAGCAAGAGAGAAGATCACCCATTGTTATACTTGTCACGCTCAGCCTTTCTGTGCCGATTGTCATACTGCAAGAGAAGCAATACCCAAGGATCACAAAGCGGCTAACTGGGGTACAACTCACGGTGAGGTAAGAGGATTTGAGCTTGAAAACTGTGATATCTGTCATGCTTACGAGTTTTGTGCAAAATGTCATAAGACAAAGATGCCTCACTCCGTCTTTTATATGAGCGCGCACAGGCCCGATGCGAAAGAAGATGCCACGGATTGTGCAGTTTGTCATAAGGATAAATTCTGTTCTGACTGCCATCACGTGAAGAACGTTGCTATTTCCATGAATAATTGTGGAAGTTGTCACAGCGAGCTCAAGACGGGCGTATATACATCTCCGTCATTCATCTTTACGCATGAACCTCATTTTGAGAAGAATTTTGCTTGCAATGAGTGTCATAAAGGGAAAGATGCAACGGAGGTTCAAGAGTGGCCGATGCATTCTTGTTATAGCGAAAAGTGTCACTCGATGAAGAATACCCCGGGAACGGGTAAATGCGAAGCGTGTCATCCAAAAGAATTTAATATTGTTCCCGGTAAGGGTTCTATGTATGGTGACCATACAGTTTCTAATTTCTTAGTGAGAAATCACGCTGATTTGGCTACGAAGGATATAACTAAATGTCAGATATGCCATTTACAGAGTTTCTGTGATGATTGTCATGGTATGGAAATACCACATCCAGCTGATTTCAAAACAGGGAAACATAAGACAGAGGCCAGGACCATGAAGGCTAAATGCGATTATTGTCACCCGGATAAGACATTCTGTGAAGATTGTCATCACAAGGGTTACAAGGTTGGAAATGGCCCATTTGAGGCAACTGGTCATCCGCCTCTTGTGAAGGAAGTTGGAGCGCAGGCATGTTTTGAGTGCCACGGGCCGACTTACTGTGCTTATTGTCACGTAAGAGGTGTACCATACTCAGATATCAAGGGTCCTAAGCAATAAAGATGAAAGACTATCGGAGCTTATTGGATTCATCATATCTGCTTTGTCCGATGTCAGATAGGTTGACAGAGGGGTTAGGAGATATGCCTGAGGGTAAGAGATAAGGGTGAGCATGTTCTCTGCTTCAGAGGACATGCTCCTCTTGTATATGGAAGTTAAATTTTTCACAAAATAGTATGGTAAAAGGGGGTGAAGTTGGTTGTTTGGTATCCCTAAAAGCACAAAAAAATATCTTTTGTGGGGCGTAGTTCTTTTAATCTCAATTGGTTTAATCTTTGGAATAATTGGATGTGAACAAACTAAGCCAACCGAAGAGGAGGTTACCAAGGAGGAGGCAAAAGAAACAACGCCTACAGAAGCTGCAACCGCAAAAACTGAGGCGGGAGAAAAATTAACAGGTGGTCTTCCTGAAATGGAAGAAGGGTTTAATTGTACGTACTGTCACGGCAGCATAGACTACGGTCAAACGCGAGAGAAATTAGATAACAGAAATTTATTAATCTTTACCCATGTGCCACACATAAACATCGGGACAAAGTGTTCACGTTGTCATGAGCTTCCCGCGCACGAACCGGAAAAGGTTAATAGACCACCAATGGATATCTGTTACGGCTCCGATTGTCATGGGCTGGAGGGAGCTAAAGCTTCAGGCAAATGTTCTTTGTGTCATCCTCCGCTATTTGAGTTGAAACCGGGGAGCGGGTCGCAATATGGTGATCATTTTGCTTCGGATTTCTTGCCGCCAAAGCACGCAGATTTGGCTTTGGCCGAGGAGGGCAAAAATTGTGGTATATGTCATAAGACACAATTTTGTATGAATTGCCATAAGATGGAAATGCCTCACCCGGATGCCTTCAAGAAGGGAGAGCATGGAGCGGTGGTAAATAAAGGCAGGGAGACAAATCAGGATTTATGTATCATGTGTCATCCTAATTATAGTTTCTGCGAATCTTGCCATCATAAAGGTTGGACATCAGAGATGGGCAATTGGACTCTCAAAGCTCATCCGGTTATCGTGAAACAAAGCGGTGCCGGGAATTGTTTTGAGTGTCACAAGCCTTCTTACGCACCTTTCTGTGCTGATTGTCATGTGAAGATGTTTAGGTAATAGGCGAAAAGGCCTCATAGAATTTTTCTGTGAGGCCTTTTCTATATATCAAAGAAATTGTTTGAGGTTTTGTATGGACAAAAAAAAGACATCAAAAGGAAAGAAAATTCCGAAGGCTACAATTATCAGATTGCCCGTTTATCTTCATTATCTTACCGAATTGGCCCAAAAAGGGATTTCTGTTGTACCTTCGCATGATTTGGCTGAATTAGCCGGAGGAAATGGCCCTCAGCTCAGAAAAGATTTGTCCTACTTAGGTGAATTTGGCACAAGGGGTGTGGGCTATAATGTTGGACGTTTAGCTCATCATATATCGAAATTCATGGGATTAAATAAAGAACAATCGGTTGCCATTATAGGCGTTGGGAAGCTTGGTATGGCTTTAATTAATTATAAGGGCTTTGCTGAGAAGGGTTTCAAAATATGTGCAGGGTTTGATAATAATTCACAAATGATAGGCAAAAAAGTTGACGATTTGGTTATATACGATGTAAGAGATTTGGGGAAAATTATCAAAGAGAAAGATATTGAAATTTGTATAATAACGGTGCCCGCTTCCGAGGCTCAATCTATTGCCGACAAGTTAATTTCCTGTGGAATAAAAGCTATTTTAAATTTTGCGCCCATTTTCTTGAAAGTTCCCGACGACGTTGTTGCGTGTCAGATAGATTTGTCGATTGAATTGCAAATATTGTCATTTTACAGAACTTTATTAAAGTAATTTTTTTGCTGTATGTCTAATGTTTCTTTCTCTATATTCCGATAACATGTATATGTTTGTATGAAATATTTAAATTGAGTCACCTTTACACTATCAGGGTATTTTGTTAATCTTTTTATATAATTTTCTCAAAACAAAGAGAGGGCAAAAATGGAAGATTTAAAAGAAGATACCGGAGAGGAAAAAGCAGAAAGTTCCGTTGGTTGGTTGTTTTGGAGTGTAATTGTTCTAACTGTATTAATATTAGTTTTTGGCGGCCTTGTTGTAAAATCGGCTTTTTTTACTAAGGAAATCCCCCGAACCGCTATTGAGCGCGATCTTCTTATGTATAAAGAACAAGTTAAAAATAATCCAAAGGACGCCATGGCACATGTAAATCTCGGTATGACCTATATCGATATGGGTCAAGAAGAAAGAGCGATAAAAGAGTTTAAAGAAGCCATATCATTGGATCAAAATTACGCGGAGCCTCATTATTATCTTGCTGTAACCTATGAGAGAAAAGGTGAGATTAATGAGGCAACCAATGAATTAAAGAAGACTGTTAAGTTAAATCCAAAACATGAGTATGCGCACTATTTAATGGGGAAAATTTATCTGGACCAGAAAAATTATGAGAAGGCTATAGAAGCTTTAGAAAAATGCGTCGAGGTAAACCCCGTATCTGCAGATGCTCATTACAGCCTCGGTTTAGCTTATGAGGAGAGCGGTAAAAAAGATTTAGCCATTAGCGAGTACGAAGAGGCGCTGAGGTATTATCCGGATTATAAAGACGCAAAGAAAGCATTGGAACGTTTAACTACCTCTTAATTTAGCTGTTTAAGGAGTCAACTTTTGAAGGACAAGGGGAAAGGGGCAGACAAACAACAGTTGGAAAGCGAGGGGGAAAAAGAACGTAAACGTGGTTTTTGGCAATGGTTTTCTCGCTCGAGAGGTTGGCTTATTCCTCTTCTTACAATTATCTTTCTTGGCTCTCTAATTTTCCTTCTCCCGTACTTACAGGAGTATGAACCCAGGCTTCGTCAAATTATTCCTTCGTATCAGTGTCTTTTGTGTCACAAAAAAGAAAGCGGAGCCTCCATGCATCCTCCTTATGCTAAGGCCCATTGCACAAGTTGTCATACGGTCCATAAAAGAGGAGAAAAATCGGAGTTGGTGGCTCCTTTAAAAACTCTCTGTTTCTCTTGCCACCCGGGAATTGGTAAGGATATTACCCGCAATTTTGTGCATGACCCCGTTGGAAAAGGATTTTGCCTGGATTGTCATTTACCACATATGTCTTCATATCGCGCTTTGTTGAAAGATGATCCGAAAAAGATTTGTTTTTATTGCCATCGATTTGCAGAAGAGTTATCCATGAAAGATACTCATCAACCGTTTGCAGCGGGGTTGTGTTTAAGCTGCCACGAGGCTCACGGTTCGAATTATGATAAAGGTCTTGTCGCAAATCAAAAGATACTTTGTGTGGCATGTCATCCTGATGTTGGCAAGAAGATACAATATCCGTACGTTCATCCGCCAATTGAGGATGACAGGTGCACCGATTGTCATGGATATCATGCTTCTGATCATCCCGTTCAGCTTTGGGCGGAGAAGACTGATTTTTGTTTCTTGTGTCATAAAGATATTGAGGTTTTATTTGAAAAAGCTTCAGCCCATCCTTTGACAAAAGATTTTTACTGTGTAAATTGCCATGATCCTCACGGTGCGCCATACGACAATTTAATAACGGCTCCCGGCAATGAGTTTTGTTTCAAGTGCCACGAAGATATAGGGGCTCATTATGCTGGTTCTGCTCATGACTATTTGCAGTGGATTGCCCCTGAGGGCTCATGTTTAAATTGTCACTTTGTCCACGGCTCCGACTATCCTCCTTTACTCGTTAAAGAACCGGTAGCTTTATGTAAAACATGTCATATTTTAGTGCCGGAACATAGAATAGATCACCCTTATGGCGAACCATATACGGATGAGCTTACGGGTGGGACCTTAACTTGTTCAAGCTCATGTCACGATCCTCACAATACACCTTATCCCGCGATGGTGACAAAGCCAAAAGACGGATTGTGTTTACTGTGTCATCAAGTGGAGGAGCTGCCATAATGGCAGATAGCAGATAGCGTATGGCAGATGGGAAAAGAAGGGGAAAGGGTATAGGGGAAAGTTAAAAAAATAGCAGATGCTTGCCCGCCGCTGGCGGGGCTGATAGTTGAAAGCATAGAGCGCGGAGCATAGAGCAGAGAGATTAAATAGAGATTGGGCGGTAATTAAATAGAGATTAAGTGGTAATTAAGTGGAGATTTCGAATAAGTAACTGTTAATCTCTACAAATCTCAGTAAGTTTCTATAAATTACAATGAATCTCTATAAACTACAATTAGTTTCAATGAAGCAATCTCATAAGCAGTTGATGGCCGATGGCCATTGAGGCCGTAGGACGGGCTATTTAGCAATTAAGCAGGAGGTTTTTGCCATTGAGTGACTCCATTGTTGATGGAGGAACGGGCTATCGGCTATCAAGCGATCTGCCAAAGGCGGGCAGCGGGCTATCAGCTACGTGACTGAAAGAGATATTCATTGCAACTGTTTATTTGGTCGTGATATATTAAATAAGTTGATTTGTGGAGGTAACAGATAAGTGAAAAGAAAAACTTTTTTATCAATAGCTTTAGCAGTATTGCTTATATTACTTATGGGGCTAATATATCTTTTTTGGGTGTTGTCCCGGCCTCCCGAGGCGAAGGGGCCGGTTAAAGTAGGAGGGCTTACTCACCTTTTTTCTATATACGGCTATGGACCAAAGCCAGAAGACCAGTTTTCAAAACCTCATGGAATAGCAGTTGATAAAGATAAAAATATTTATGTGACGGACACGGAGCATGGGCGAATACTCGTATTTGATAAAAATGGAAAATTTCTCTTAAAATTTGGGAAAAAGGGCGAAAAAAAAGGAGAAATGCAGGGGCCATTGGGGATTGCTGTTGCTGATGATGGCCATATATACGTATGCGACCGGATTTTAAGTAAAATCTTGATTTTTAATGAACGAGGCAAACTTGTAAAAGAGATTAAAGAAATGATGCCTCTCGTTCCCTGTATTGACGACGGAAAACTTTTTGTAGCTACTTATGGGCATATTTCCATTTTTGATTTGGAAGGTAAGCTTATTCAAAGGTGGGGACAGAGGGGAAAAGTGGAAGGAAACTTCGATTTTCCCAACGGAATTGCTGTTGATAAGAAGGGGAATGTTTATGTTTCCGATGGGAACAATATGCGTTTGCAAGCATTTGACAAAGATGGTGAGGTTCTTTGGGTTGTAGGTTCTCCTCCCAAGAGTATGTATGAGAGAAACAGGCGCTTTCAACTTCCAATGGGGCTTACCGTTGATGGGGATGGTTATCTATACCTTGTAGATTCATTTGATGATTCAATTAGGATATTCAATTCAAAGGGTAAAGAGGTTGGAAAAGTCGGTGAACGTGGCAGGTTGGATGGGCAACTTAATTGGTCAACGGGCATAGCTTATATGGGGAACAATGTTTTTGCGATAGCCGATAAGTTTAATAATCGTGCACAAGTGGTTAGAATTGTTCCAAAGAAGGAATAATTTGGAACAAAAATTACATAAATTGTTGACACTCTCAAGTTTTTTTCTTAAAATGACGATATAATATAAGGATAGGGGCGCCGGTACCAAAGATTTGAGGGGATGGCGCATTTTTTTAAGGAAATTTAAATATTGTGTGTGATATGATATTATAAATTTAGCAGTGTAAGTTATAGATATTTGAAAGTAAAATTTAAAGATTAAGAGAAAGGAGGTGAAGAAGATGAAAAAGATGCTAATTTTGGCTTTAGCTGTGGTCTTTGCTTTAAGTATAACGGTTGTCGCTTTCGGTTATGGTTATGATGAAACCGGTCTTGGCGGCGGCGGTTATTATGAGAATGGAACTGTTGTGGATCCGCATGGTGGGTACGCTGCAAACACGGACAAATGTAAAGTTTGTCACGCGATTCACCAGGCGACAGGAACCTATGTTTTGCTTCGTAGCCCTGCAACAAATGCTCTTTCTGCATGCGAGGCTTGTCACGTAGCCGGTTCTCCACTCACTCAGCTTGCTGTTTATGGTGGTAGTAGTGATAATTATGACACTGCTGGTAGTAATTTAGGAGACAGAAGACATACTCTTACCGGAGCTGCTGTAGCTGTAACTATTCCGGATGCAACCACATTTGGAGACTACGGCAAAACCCAATTTGATGATGGGTTTACCTGTAGTCATTGCCATGGCGTTCACGGAGCTAATTGTTACAGTAACTGTATCGTGAAGCTTGATTGTAACGGAGATGATTACGTACAGCTTCTTGATGGTACTACAGACACGTTGGCAAACTATAAGAGCACTGGTAATCTGGAGTATGGCAACAACAGCGAAACCCAGAATCAATTTTGTGCTGATTGTCACAACCTTAACTTCTATACTACCACGGGCCATAAGACTCACGTGATGACCGATACTACGTCGACCATGTATTCTGGTGTTTCTCAGATTACAGGGCAGACTGCGTGGGAAAGTTCAAGGAACTGTCGTAGGTGTCACAGGGGTGGTTTAAGTGGTGGTTCTACTACCACCGACTACACCAGCACTGGAGCGTTCCAGACTTATGCAACAACTTATGCAGGCGCAACGGGTTGGGATAATTCCTTCCCGCATTTAACTACTGGTAAATACTTCTTGAAGGCTGAATACACAACAACTGGTCTTGACAACGTATGCTTAGATTGTCACAAGTCTGGTAGCAGTGGTGTTGGCGAGACTTACTAAGAGTTGCTGAAATTTAGCTTAAAAATGCCCCGCAAATTGCGGGGCATTTTTTTGCTCTTTTTCTCACATTTGTCTTCCGAGTTATTTCTTCCGTTATTACGAACATTTATTTCCCCGTCATTGCGAATAAAGTGAAGCAATCTCGGTTTTTGATTTTGCATTTTACAAGTTCCAATGGAGTGTAGCGACTGAAGCGAGACTGCCACGCTCTTTGGGCTCGCAGTGACAAATAAGGTGTCATTGCGCCTGCCCGCCTCTGGAGGGCCTGCCCGCCAGTGACTGCTTCAGTTAGGCGACCTGCCTACCGGCAGGCAGGTCGCGGCAATCTTGGTTTAATTGTAATAGCTAACTTTTTTGTTTATTTAATTATATTTTTTTGTGGGTCGAACACGCTCCACACTCGGCCGTATCCGCGACTTTACTCGCTCCGGGCGGGCCGAGAATAACTCGCTTGCGCTCAGACAGATTCTCGGGCGCTCACTCTGTTCGCCTGTCCGCCTCTGGAGGGCTTTCCAGCCTTCCGCTCGCTTCATCGGGGCGACCTCAAGTTTCGCTTTGTCCGACCCACCGAGTTTTAAAAAAACCAAAATCTTTTAAAAAGCTCTTTTGATTTTCCTAAAGGCTATAGGCTAAGGGCTAACGGCTGCTTCTAATGATTTTTCTGGAAGCCGAGGACTAGTAGCTGTTTTTAACATTTATATTTTCATTCAATCATTTCATTTCCAGAGCGATAAGTTATAATAAAAATCAAGTTGAAACACACAAGGTTTAAAAGGAGCTTATTTTGGAAAATATTGAGTTAAACGATAACATTGAGTTGACGCAACGAAATAAAGTAAATTTTTCAATAGATAGCATCCAATTTTATGTATTAACGTTATTTGCTTTTTTATTACCGCTGGCTTGGAGCAAGCTTGTTGTAAACGGTTACTATTTTGCCAAATTATTACTTTTAAATTGGACGGCCATTGTTCTTATTGCCCTATTTTTAATTAAAGTGATTTTGGGCAAAGTCAGTTTAAAACGCACTTATCTGGATATCCCCATACTTATGTTTGCAGTTTTAGTCTTTATTTCTGCCTTAAATTCCGTTCATTTATCGACCAGCTTATTCGGGCGTTATAATTACGGCGAAGGGATATTTATTTACGCCGGTTATTTTGTCTTATTTTTTGCTGCTGCAAATATCGATTGGACGACGAGACGAATAAAAATTTTAAGCGGCTCTCTCATTTCTTCTGCTGTCGCTGTATCACTTTTGGGAATAGCCGAATATTTCGGATACGGCACACTTTCCGGAGGCGCCATGGGTGCTTTTGGTGGACGCGTAAGTTCAACCCTTGGAAATCCTGTATTTCTGGGAGCTTTTCTCGCTATTGCTTTGCCGATTGTATTTGCAAAATATCTACAGGCGGAGAATATTCACAAATTTTTCGTATTTGGTGCCTTGTTGTTGCTGATACTTGTTGTGTTAGCATTATCCTTAAGTTTGGCCGGATGGTTTGCGGCGTTAATAAGTGTTGCTGCACTTTTCTTTTTAATGGGCAAAGATTATCTCAAAGAAAAGAAAGATTTTATCATCGTGTTTCTTATTATTGTATTGGGCTTGTTTTTTGTGGGGAATGCCGTTTTATCTTTTAGGGGAGATTCTGCCGTAAAGAGATTTGAGACCACTTTGGCGGGGCAGGGATCGATGGGAACACGTGTGGAAAATTGGAAAAGCGCTGTGGTTATAATCGGTAAGCGCCCAATTTTAGGATGGGGACCGGGAACATATAGAATTGCGATGAATAAATATATGACTTTGGGAAAGATACAACTTGAAGCAAGGGCCGTAGATGCAGATGCCCACAATATTTTGCTTAGCGCGGCCGCTACCCTTGGTTTGCCCGCTCTTGTTGTACTGCTTTCTATATTTGGAATATTTATTTGGTGGGGAGCGTTTATTGTAAGAAAAAGTGAATCTGATGTAAAACCGATACGGGCCGCTCTTTTTGCCGCGGCAGTAGGTTATATCATGTTCTGGCAACTCAATCCAAGCAGTGTAACAACCACTCCTTTATGGTGGTTGTTGGCGGGTGTTGTTATGGGACAAAGCCCCACTTCTGAGTGTAATTTAAAGATTAAGTTTTCCTCTGTTGTCAAGACTTTACTTGGTATTTTAGTCACAGTTCTTTCTGTATGGGCTTTATCACAAGCTGCCCGACCTTTTTTAGCAGATATGTATTATCGAAGAGGAGTAATGAGTTCTATGATTCAAAGGGATGAAATTGTCGCGGATGGGCTGTTTCAAAATGCCATAAAGCATGCTCCCTATGAGAAGACTTACTATTTGATGGCCGGGGATAACTGGTCGAAGCGTTTTGATAGAACAAAGAATGGGGAAGATTTCAATAAAGCCATTGAGTGGTACGAGAGAACATTAAAAATCAATGATGTTGAACCCGAGGCCTATATCCACATGAGCAATGCATATATGTCTTTGAAAAGCGAGGACGGTTACCGGAATGCCATAAAGTATTTAGGAAAAGTTGTTGAGATTATGCCTTATCACGCCACTGGTCATGATGCTAAGGGAGATTCTCACTGGGAATTGGGTGAGTTTGAAGAAGCGTTATTAGAATATCAAAAGGCTGTTGAGGTTGAACCAAACAATGTCTCTTTTCAATTTAAAATTGGTCAGTGTTACGAAGAACTTGGTCAGAAAGAGAAAGCCTTGGAGGCCTATGAAGCTGCTTATGTCTTAGATAATAAATTTTCTGAAGCTTTGCAAGCCATTAAGAGGCTTAATGAGGAAAGTTAGAATTAAAAGGTAAGTTTGCTCGTTGGATGGTTTGTTTGTTTTTCCAACTCTAAGCTCCCTGCTAATGCTCTTTTAACCTTTAATCCTTTATCAATCTCTACTCAGTCTCTCTACTTAATTTCTGCTGAGTATTGATATGGTGATTCATTGAAATTAATAGTAACTTGTTGATATTCATTGTAACTAATTGAGACTTATAGTTACTTATTCGAAATCTCCACTTAATTACTACCTAATTTCTATTTAATTTCCACCAATTTCTACTTAACTTCTCTTTACCCTTTTATTTTCCTGGGGGTAGCCGGCTGGTGGCTGAATTATCTCTAATGACATAAACTGCAAAATTTCTCGGTCCGGTGGCAGCCGGTGCAACCTTCTTCGGTTCTTCCTTCCTTGCCGTGTGTGGGTTTAAATTCGTATTGATGGCCCGGAAACATGTGGCATTGGTTGCAAAAGTCGAGGTCGTGGCATTTTAAACAAATTTTCTGTTTGTCGAAGGCTGCCAATTTTGCGTGTTGCCACGGGGATGCAAAGCCTGCCGGATGGGGCATCTCAACACCGTGACATTCGTTACATGTTTTTGTATCGTGGCACCCGTCGCATCTAATGCTTTTTTCCATGTGGACTTTGGGGTAATTCATAATCTCTCTGGGTCTTTTGCCAATATCTTCTACGTGACAAAGATTGCAGTTGCATGTTACCTCTTTATCGTTATGACAAGTTACGCAATAGTCCATATGAGGATATTTCGGTTGAGAAACTGTTTTTCCGTGGGCCACCGTGTTGTGGCACTCGGTACACTTTGCTCCCTTTCTTAAAAATTCCTTATGACTCACTTTTATTGTGCGGTTTATGATGGCTTTGTCTTTCACGTTCTTGTGGCATCGATTGCAGGATTTGTTTCTTACTTCGCCAAGGATGGGATTTTTATATGAACCTAAAACAAATTTTACGGCCATTCTGGTAACGGCAATTTTCTCAATCCCGAAACCAAGTATGCCCGGTTCTTGATGGCAGGCCACACATCCCACATTCTTATGTACTGAGGTTTTCCAGGTTTTATAATCTTTTTGCATTGTGTGGCAGGAATTACAAAAAGTTGGAGTTGAAGTGTAAATAAGTGCCGGCGTTGTGATTAGAAGAATAATTGCAATGAATATTTCAATACCTATCAAAAAACGTTCTTTCTTGTATTTCTTTTTAATTTCTTTATCCCGTTTTTCTTTTTGCAAATCTTTTGGATGGGGTTTAACTGCCAGTATCCCAATTAAGAGCAATAGTATAAAGATTATAATTATAATGATACCCAAAATTACGGCAGCTTCTTGAGGATGAACTTCCGGGTGTGAAAGAACTTCAATTATCTTTTCTTTTGCAAATAGCTCCGCCAGTTTTGTTTTCAATTTAAACCCTCTATTTTTGAAGGAGTAAGCCCTGGATGTGTGTGTTTTTCATGACACAGTTTGCAGTCTCCTTTTATGTGACAGTTGTAACATATTTTATCGCTGTTTTTTTCAACTATTTTTGGATGTTGGGGCAAAAACCCTTGCGGGTGGGGCATTTTAATTTGATGACATTCATCACAGAAACTTTTAATATGACAGCCGGTACATTCGTCTTCTTTGGTTGCATTGTTGGCTTTATCCCCGTGTACATAGGGCCAACTTTCAGGGTGAGGCATTTCTATATGACACTTTGCGCATTTTTGGGTCTCATGGCAAATAATGCAGGTGGTTAAATTCCCCATTCCATGGGTTTTTTCCCAAGTAGAACCGTGGGTTATTGCCCATGGCCCCAGGGTTCTGACTTCTCGCTTCATTTTTTCCACATGGCATATTCCGCAAGTGGTTGGAGCATCTTTTTTATTATGGCAAGCGGTGCATTTATCCATATGGGGCATATTGGGCTGAGCAATGGCGTTTCCGTGGGCAACAGTATTATGACATTCGGTGCATTTATATCCGACATTTAAAAATTCTTTGTGACTGACTCGTATGGCGTTATTTATATTTAAGCCCTCTTTTATGTCGCTGTGGCATGTTAAACAGGATTCGTTTGATACTGTTGTAATGATGGGTTCTTCGTAATTTTTAAATATGTAAGACAATCCGTTTCGCAGTCCTCTAATTGTTTCAGAAAAAAATCCAAGGAAGCCCGGTTTGCTATGACATGATAAACAAAGTACATCTTTATGAGGCGAATTCTTTAGAGCATTAACCTCGCTTTTTGTGACATGACACGTCTTACAAAAGAGCGCCTGGGAAATGTCGCCAAAAGAGCTTACCGTTATAAGTGAGATGATTGAAATAACGATGAATAAAATAGCGAAGCTTAAGATAATTATTTTTGCGGATGGTTTTTTGGTTTTCATAGATAAGTTGTTATTTTTTCAATCCCTCCGTAACTTAAAATTGTTGGCTTTATTTTACAGATGGAGAGTTCTCTTAGCAAATGAAACTATATGGTGTGTTGCTGATGCTTGCCCGCCTCTGGCGGGACTAATGACTAACTAGTGGCTAAGTTGGCTGCATTTTGTTAATATATGAGCAATTATGGTTATTAATTTAAAGAGAAGAGTAAAATCTCCTGAAAAAATTAAGAATTTTATGAAGGTTAGATGGAAATCCATCTCTGCATTTACTCTCATTGCCGTTTTGTTTGCAATTCTTTTGTTGCTTGTGACATATTATTATAGATTTCAAAATCACGGAGAGAAGGTTGAAAGGTGTCCTGTTGAGTATATGCTCAGTATCGGGAAAAGGAGTGGGAAAGCTTCTTTAAAAGGTCCCCTCAGTGTAGCAGTTTCTGAGGGCAAAGTTTATGTTGCTGATAGTGCAAATGGAGAAATTAAAGTTTTTACTCCGAGAGGCACTTTTTTATTTTCCTTCTCGGTTACAAATAATGGTCATACGGTTTATCCGGTAGGAATTGTGGTTGGCCCCGATAGAAACATTTATGTTTCTGAGATTAAAAGTCAAAGGCTTATGGTTTTTGATTCCAACGGGGAGTATCTACATGATTTTCCAAAAAAACACAAAGTAATGATAAAACCTCTTGCTCTTGCATATGCTAACAAAAAGTTTTATGTGACAGATGTTGGCGATCACACCGTGAAAATATTTGATTTGAGTGGGAATTTTTTAAAGAAAATTGGGAAGAGCGGAAATGGGATTGGAGAGTTTTCCTATCCCAATGGTATTGCTGTTGATAAGGACGGTAAAATTTACGTTGCCGATTCTAATAATGGTAGGGTTCAGGTTTTTAATGCTGACGGTAAATATGAATTTAAAATTGGTGGAAGGAATGCATCTAAGAAAATATTGTATTTACCCAGAGGCATAGCTATAGATAGTCTGCACAGAATTCACGTTTCAGATCCATTTGCTCACGGAGTATTTGTTTTTAACACTGAGGGGAAATACCTTTTTTCTTACGGACAAAAAGGAAAATCCGGATTTATGACTCCAAATGGAATAGCAGTTGGTCGTGAGAATGCAAACATTTACGTGACTGATAGGGTTAATAATTCGGTGGAGGTTTGGAGCTATTAAGAGTTGAAAAAAACTTTTGTTCATGTTGTATTTTTGTAGGGCGCCAATGGGATTGGTGTCTTTTTTTTGAGATAATTTAAAAATTACATTATTTGGTTTGTTTTGATTATGGCAGTTCGCTCAAAAGCTTGATATAATAAATAGTTACTTCCTAAAATCGCCCAGATCATTTAAAGGAAAACTTGTCCTGAAAGATGGTGTGTTTGGTACAGGAGCTGTACTTATGAATTTGAAGCATATTATACCTGCCGCACATATTAGCCGGCAGGTTGTTTTTACTATGTCTACTGACAGTCAGGCCGACAGGAAGGCATGGAGATATTTAGGAAAAGTTGCCGCAGTTTTTTTGGGCAGTTTATTGTTGCTTGGAATTATGGCTGTTCCCGCGTTTGCATTGCCACACGCTCCAAATAGTTTGGTTGCCGAGCCCTCAATTTCACCAAGTATTAATGTAGACTGGAGTGAACCCGATACAGGGGAGCCAAATTTCTACTATCTTTATCGTAATCTTACGACAATTACGGTTGATAATAAGGCTTCTTCCGGCTTTATAGCTAATTTAAATGGTTCGGTTAATCATTATACTGATAACTCCGGCATAGTTGGTGAAACCTATTGGTATGTTGTTACTGCTGTGGATGATGGTGAAGGTCCTCTTTCCAATAGCGATGATGCTACTGTAGCGGGCAAAGAGAATCCTCATGACAGCTACACTTCTGTTTCAAATTTATGTAGGGATTGTCATGATATTCACAATTCTCTTGGGTCAACTCTTTGTTTTCGTCGGGAAACCGAAAAGGAAGTTTGTTATACCTGTCATGATGGGACGGGAAGTGACTACAACATCCGCACCGGAGAAGGTGGGTTTGGTGAATTAACTTTGGGTGAAACCACAAGACTTTCTTATCATCCGATTCCCAATACAAATCTTGAGCTTGAGATTTCGCTTAATCAAATGAGATGTTGTGACTGTCATACTCCTCACTTAAATCCGACCGATAGGCCAAGGCTGCTTACAGCGGGAGGGTTTGATGGTGGAGATGAATTTTGCGGTTATTGCCACGGCCCGGATACAAACTGGAAAGGGGTAAATCTAATCGGGGGCGACCATTTGAGCTATATAGGGGATCCTCACGGGCATTACTTAACTACGGCATCCTACACTCCTTCTCAAGCTGCCACTAAAATTAATTGCGTTGCCTGTCATGCATATCACGGTGCAGATATTAGACCGTTGATACCATCGACCGTTTATTCTTATTCGGTTACCTCCGGAACAGATGGCTTTAGCGATAACACTTTTTGTCAAGCTTGCCACGATGTTGCTATCAGTGGAAGCGCCTGGGAGGGTTTTGCGCTTTACGGTGCTTCTAAGCATAGCTTAACAGCGGCAGCTCATGCCAACGTTACCTGGACGGCCGGGGCTTATGAAAATGAATATCAGGGCGGATATTGTCTTAATTGTCACAACCCTCACGGGACAAATTACAGTCCAAGTCTGGATACCACTTATCTTGAAAGCTTTACCGATTATCAAAAGGATTATCAAAATCAACTTTGCTATGGCTGCCACGTTGATTTCAAGGTGCCGACTTCCAGTCCCGGTTATAGTTACAGGGGTAAAGACCCTTATATTGCTTCGGGTCACAGGGAGAGCACAAGTGACGGAAATATCTGGCCAACGAGCGCCGATACCGGCGGTGGACTTTGGACTGGTGGGGCTGAGCCAACTCAGTGTATAAACTGCCACAATCCTCACGGAAGAAACAGGGGGGACGGTACAGCTGCTTTTGATTACCTTCTTTTGAGATGGGCGTGGGATAATCCGACAAACAAAAGTAATGAGGAATATTTATGTTACGGGACATCAACGGGCAATTCACAAAGTTCAGGCTGTCACTCAATTGCTTACTCATACAGCAATTCCGGGACCGGTGGATTTTACGGAAGCAACGTAAGTTTAAATATCTGGGATTTGTTTAATCCTTCTACCGTCTATGAAGATGGTGCGGTGGCAAGCAATGCTTTAATAAATCAGAGGCACGATATTTCCTGTGATGACCAAAATCAGTATAATGTGGGAGTAAAAATTGAGTGTGACGATTGCCATAATCCCCATATAAACACTCCCGATTACGATTTGGCAAATGGTAAGAGCAGGGTGGCGGTGCCCGCCAATCAGCCGATAGATAATTTTATTGAAAAATATAACACGACAAACACTTATGCTTATAGCGGTGGGGGCACGTACAATTATTATTATGCTGTAGATGATGCCGACCCCACGTTTGGCCAAGATATGCCCGATTTTGCCTCTTACTGTCTCGCCTGTCACGATAACTCAAACGCGCCTTCGGATGTGTCTTATGGAAATAGCGGGGCTACAAAAAACATTGCGGCTACTTATTTTATATCAAGCGATGCGCATGGCAATAAAGATAGAGCCGGGGGTATGGATTTTGGAACCTTAAAGGCTCCTTATAATGATGCTTCTACTTATTCTGCTATGAATTGTACGGATTGTCACGAGCCTCATGGTTCGGAAAGTTTGTATCACTTAAAGAACCCGGTTGTAATAAATGGTACAATGATGACGATAAATGGCGGTTTTACAACTGTCTCCGATGGTTGGTATGGTGCGACGGGTACGAGTAGCAATACAGGTTGGTGTACTTTCTGCCACGATATCCAATCTCATGCGATGGGTGGAGGAAAAATTTGTAGTCAATGTCATTATCACGGTAGTGGAAAATTTTAATTGATTGATTTTATCGTTTGGGGTTGATGCCGGTTTGAAGAAAAGAATATTATTGGTGGTAATTGTAGTTTTATTTGCGGCCCTAATTGCAGGGCTTTTTTATTGCCAGTATGTAAAGAAGAAAGAGATAAAAGAACTTGCTCTGGCACATGAAAGTATTGGAATTCGCCTCTATGATGAGGGAAAACTCGATGCTGCTGAAGGGGCTCTCAAACAGGCGATTGAAAAAGATTCTGCGTTGTGGAAGCCATATTTTTATTTGGGGTCGATTTATTTTGAAAAAGGAGAATGGGAGAGAGCACGTCCCGAGTTTGAAAAGACAGTTGAGTTAAATTCGCAAGCCGCAGAAGCATATACGGCATTGGGTATCCTCGCTTTCAGGCAAAAAGATTACGATAAATCTATTGAGTACTTCAAGAAATCTCTTGAATTAAATCCCGACGACAAGCATGTAAAAGGTCTTTTAGAGTCCATTGAGAAGGTTAAAAAAGAATAGAGCAGTTGGCCCTGTCTTCCTCTGGCCAGTTATTGGCAGGCAGGCAGGCAGGCAGGCAGGCAGGCAGGCAGGCAGGCAGGTGTGTACGTTTTAAAGTGAAGCAATTTTTTAAATAACTTTTATTTGTTCATTTTCTTACTCGCCCAAGAATTTATTTTTTTGTAGGTCGAACACGCTTCACGCTCGGCCGTATCCGCGACTACACTCGCTCCGGGCGGGCCGAGAATAACTCGCTTGCGCTCAGACAGATTCTCGGGCGCTCACTTTGTTCGCCTTCCGGCCTTCCACTCGTTTCATCGGGGCGACCTCAAGTTTCGCTTTGTCCGACCCACCCGGGTTTTTAAAAACCAAAAACAATAGACAGCTTTGGTTTTTGACTCTTGACTGCTTGTTAGCAGCCTATTTTTAAGCCTAAAAATGACCCTTCGTCCCTCCAGGGTCATCCCGGTCTCGACCTTGGAGGGTCTCCGACCCGAAGGGGAAGGAAAGAGGGATGATATGGCATTTAATTTGCTGGTTTTAGATAAAGTTAAAGTTTAAATAAAATTCAGGGCTCGCAGTGGGCAGTTTACCGAATGCATAAAGTGTAGCAATCTCATAAGTAGTAGATGACTGATGGCTGGTTTAAAAGGCTGGTTTTAAGGGCTGAACTAAAAAGCTGATCTCAAGGGCTGTTTTTAACATTTTAGATTTTTCTCTATTGTTTTTATTTTTAATATTTTAATTTAAACGCACTTCTTGTTGCCTACTCTTAATGTTTATCTGTACATTGAACGCATATGGGAAAGTCCGGTAATGTAATTTCTTGGGGTTGTGAATTCCAACATGGGTTTATCATCGGTATTTAGCGGAATATCATTGCCTTTAGTTATTTCTCTTACTTGTTCCGGTGTTTTGGAGAGGTAAAATGGATAGTCAATTCTTGCTCGCACTCTTTGCTCAATTTGTTCCGCCGTGTATTTAAATGGAGTTTTTGAACCGATAAAAAGTAAGTCGCCACCTTTGTAATCTTTCCACTGAGCTGTTTTCCAGATGTAGGTGTGATTAAACACCGTATTAAATGTCTTTAGCATAAAAACAACATCTTTATCTTGAAGCAGATAATATGGTATCCACTGACAAAAAATTCCGTTTTCGGAAAGTCGCGACTCAACAATCTTATAAAATTCAAGAGTGAAAAGGTTAGAAACGCTGGAAACGGTTGGATAAGAAGGCTCCGATGATATAATGTCATATTTTTTCTCTTCAACCGTAAGATAGTTCCTCGCGTCGGCGATCACTAAGTTTAAACGAGGATCCAGAAAAATATTTTCGTTGAAGCATTGTCTTGCGGCCCTAACGACCGCGGGGTTTATTTCCACACAGCAAATTTGTTTTAGCGGGTATTCCAATGCTGTCTTAACAGTATAGCCGGTTCCCAACCCAATATTTAAGAAATTTTTAGGGTTAGGATGGCTTAATATTGGTAAATGAGCGAGCATAAGCTGAGTGGACATATCTTGAGGCCCCGTGCTTCCTTCAAACTTTCCATCTACCTGGAGAGATCTTTCTCCGTTAATTGAATTGTAAAAAACATACACTATGCCGTTTACATTTTCTTCGTTGAATATCGTTTTAAGATATTTATCCAAGTTTTGTTCGCTCAAAGTGTAAAAATTGTTTAAAACGGGCTTTGGGGATGAGGCGGCAATTGATATTGAGAGAAGAAGAAAAAACATTATTCCACCACCAAGTATTTTGAATAAATGTTTTGATTTTGATAAAAACAACACCGAGCTTGCAGCGATAAGATTTAAAAGAGCCGCAATGATAGCTGTTTTTGTGATACCCATTATTGGTATAAGAACAAATCCTGCCAGAAAAGAGCCCGCTATTGACCCAAAGGTATTAACCGAATATATATTGCCGATATCTTCTCCCAGGCTGGTCAGTTTATTTGTGACAATTTTGCTAACCACGGGAAACGTCGCTCCCATTAACGAGGTGGGGATAACCATGATTAAAAAGCTCAGAATAAATTGAATTAAACAAAATGAATAAAATGAAAGATTGAGATTTTTGTAGGCATAGATGTAAATTGAAGGAAGAATTTTAATTAGAGGAAATGTAGCGAGTCCGAAAAGGGCAATTCCGAGCTCAAAAACTCCAAACAAAAACAGATGATTGTTTGTTTTATCGGTAAGCTTTCCTCCGATAAAGGCGCCAAGCGAAAGACCGGCCATGAATGCGGTTAACATTGTACTAACAGCATAAACCGTGTTGCCAAACACCAATGAAAGAGTCCTTGCCCACAACACTTCGTAAATCAAAGCGGCTGCTCCCGAAAGTCCAAAGGCGCAGAAAACGATAGCTCTTTTTTTCGAATTTTGGTTCTTCGACAGTTTAATCACCTGAGGTAAAGTTTATACTAATCTTCTAATTTATTCGACAATTTATGATATTCTTTTT
>DFBH01000048.1 GCA_002366545.1 Candidatus Oleimmundimicrobium americanum
ACAGAACTTTGAGGGCTTGACTCGAATTATTTCGGATATACTCCAAATCAGCATAGTTCACAACTAAGCTGTCCGTCAAAACCCCTCACCTAAATTTACTATCTCGGCTTTCATTTTCTCCAAATCGACGATTGCGATGGTGGATTTTCCGGTAAGCCATCCGCCACATTCTCCGGGATTTACCACTAATGGCTTTCCTTCGCGAACGTCTACCTCGTGGGTATGGCCGTAGATTATCAAGTCGTACTTTGCGGCGGCAATTAAGCTATCAAGGAATTTAGGCTGGTGCATTAAAGCAACCTTTTTACCGTCCAGCTCCAATTCATAATAATCCTCATGTATTTCTCCGATGTCCTTAAACTTCTCTCGCAGATAAAATTTCTCTCCGTCATTATTGCCGAAAACCCCAATCATCTTCATCTTTAAATATTTAAATTCCTTCGCGGTTATCGGAGAGATAAAATCGCCCGCGTGAAGAACCAAGTCAACTTTTTTATCGTTGAAAAGCTTAACTGCCTTGGCAATCATGGGCATATTTTCGTGAGTATCGGCTATAATTCCTAATTTCATAAAGCCTCCATAAGCAAACTATCATCGGCCACAATGCCAGTGACTTTCCTGCCTTGGTAGGCCGGTATCTTGCTAACCAAAGTCAGCTTTTTTCTAAAGACTCTGGAACAAAAAATTCATACTCTGCCTTACATCTTTAAAAATGCCATATCATTTTTAGGTTTAAAAATAGATTTGCTTGGAATTAGCGCCGAAGCTGTTTGAGGGCGTAGCCCGAGTTCTGCAGGCGCCCAAGCAAGTCGTAGATTTTTAAGCTGTTTAAAAAATGATCGGCCGCCCTTCTTTTGGTTCGTTTTCTTAGGCGAGCAAGAAAATGAACAAATCAAAATTTTATAAAAATACTTTACTTTAAATGCCTCGCCTGCCAATAGGCAGGCCGGGTAAACCGATAGTTTAGGCACTAATCAACAAACGGGATATTTCCCCTCGATAAGCTCTTCACAAAATTCTCCTATCCTTGAAAGCTCCCTATCGGTTACTTCTTTGATGCCGTCTGAAACAGATTCAAGAGATACGCCCTTTTTCAAAACAACCTGGACCGAAGCCACCTTGGGCTCATCTATGGGACTTCCAATTTGGCTGCAAAGCCACACATACACTTCTTTTATGCCCGTTACGTTGGTATAAATTTCATCGGCAATTTTGTGTGTTAGGAAATTGTAAATTTTCCCCACATGGCTCACCGGATTCTTCCCGGCTGCCGCCTCAGTACCCATAGGCCTGTTTAGAGAAATGACACCGTTTATTCGATTTCCTCTTCCCACTTCTCCCGAGTCAGCATCTTCAGCCGATGTGCCGAGCACCGAAAGGTAAGTGCCACCCAAACCTTTTCCCCGAACATCTAAGGTGTTAAGTTCAACGTCTATTTTTTCCATTGCATCGAAATCACTTAAGAAATTTCCAATATCTTCAATTATCTCATCCTTTTTTGCGAAATAGTCGTCCTCACTGTTAATAAACTTGGAAATAAGCGGCATGGCCACGGTTAAATTAAGCTCTTTTCCTACCCGATAACCCATTACCTTTACGTCTTCACCAGTTTCAGGAAATCTTTCTTTAAAATCTGAAGAATTTAAATATTTTTCTGTTCTTAAAACAATCAACTCAGTTTTGGTTAGAGGAGCATAACCCACCGCCGCCGAGGTATCGTTTGCCCGCAAAAGCGCTCCGCTTCTTAAAAAAATCCCTGACAACTCCTCAGAGCTGGGAGAAAGTTCAGAAAAATACCGAAGGTCATTTTCGGAATCCACGAACCTCAAGTTATCTTTTATCCAACCTTTAGCAGCTTGAATTGCTATCTCCTCAACCGGTATTTTTATACCTTCCGCCTCAAATGTTGCCCTATCTCCGATATAAAGCTTCATTGGTTTTTTTACGTACCCACCGCCAAATTTCCTCTCAACCTGACCTGCAACTAAAAGACCTTTATCGATATTGTGATGAAGAACCTTGCCAAATTTTTGCCGATATTCTTCGGACAAAGCAACAGAAATTCTTTCCATAATTGAATCGCAAATTGAATCGGGATGACCTTTACCTTTTCTCTCAACTATTTCTACCCGATGCTCAAAAACCGGCAACCCGTTTAAATTCTCAACTATGATATTTCTCATATTACTTCGCCCTCATTTTAAAATTAGCTAAGTACCGATAAACGGTTTTGGCTAATAAAATGCCGGAAATTTTTAAGAAAAATCCTTTTCGGGAACCAGAATAATCGGGCAATGTGCCTTCCTGACCACTCTATCAGCCACGCTGCCTATAAAAACACGGGCAAGGCCCGTCACCCCGTGAGTACCCATAACGATAGCGTCTGCCTTTTCTTTATCCGCCAACTTAACTATTTCCTCGCTTGGAGCGCCAACCGCCACTTTAAAGTCAGCTTTAATATCCTCATCCAATATTTTTTTTCTGGCGACTTTGGCGATCTCCAACATCCTTTCTTTCAATTCATCTTCAAACCGGCCCGCTACCGCCGGTTGAAACCCGGATAAAGTTGAGGGTGTTGGCACCACCACAAGAACAATAATTTCCGAATTTGTTGCCTTGGCAATGTTGACAGCAAATTTACGAGCCCGTTCAGCCGTCTTTGACCCATCAGTTGGAAAAAGAATTTTACCCATTTTAATCTCCTCTCCTATAATCATGTCTTTATTAAATCTTATTCGATAAAAACAACAATTCTCCTACCCGATAAGATTAAATGTAAAGTAAACAACCGATGGCTAATGGCAATCAGAGACATAGTGACATAGAAACCAAGTAGCCATGTGACCAAGAAACTAAAGAACCAGACGACTACCGACTAATCAGGGTACTGCACATCTGCGAGGATTAGTCCTTGAGGAGGAGCTAAATAACCAACTTTTTTCTTGCTCTCAAAAATCTCAGGAATCTTTTGGAGTTCCAATTTGCCCAACCCAACACGAATTAGCGTTCCAACCATGAATCTTGCCATGTGGTAAAGAAAAGCATTCGCTTTAATCTCTATTTTTATTAAACCATTGTCATCTTTTGAACATACCATTTTTTTCACGGTCTTTATGTAGTCCTCTTCCTTCCAACCCGAATTTGAACAAAAAGAAAAGAAGCTACGCGTTCCTAAAAATTTGTTTGCCGCTTCTTGCATAGCAGTTAAATCCAACGATTTTGCTAAAAAATAACAAAAATCAGGAATTAAAACACTGGGGTGTTTTCTGTTTAAAATAAAATAATGGTATTCCTTAGAAACAGCATCGTACCTTGCATTAAACTTCTTACCAACTTCACAGGTTTCAGAAATTACTATATCGGACGGCAAAAGAGCGTTGACAGACCACCTGAGACGATAAAGAGAAATATCGGAATCGGTTTTAAGGTTAACCACTTGGTGAAGAGCATGGACGCCGGCATCCGTTCTGCCTGAGCCAACAATTGACACTTTTTCACGCAAAAGAGTACTCAATGCCCTCTCAACCTCTCCTTGAATGGTCGGTCTCTCAGGCTGAACTTGAAACCCACTGTAATTTTTACCGTTGTATTGCAAAACCAATTTAATGTTGCGCATCATAATCTTCCAACGTAAACAGCCATCGTCAAAATTAAAACTGTAACTATTCCCATCAGCCAATCTTTTTCCCGCATTGTTAAAACTCGCAATCGAGTTCGCCCTTTTCCTCCACGATAGCAACGAGACTCCATTGCCAAAGCAAGCTCATCGGCCCTCTTAAAAACTCCGACAAAAAGCGGAACCAAAAGAGAAATGAGGTTTTTTGCCCTCCTTAAAAGGTTCCCCGATTCAAAATCAGCTCCTCTGGATATTTGAGCTTTCATTATCCTGTCCGTTTCCAAAAGCAATGTCGGGATAAACCTTAAAGCAATTGTCATCATCATGGCAAGCTCGTGTGCAGGAACCTTAATTTTTTTAAATGGGGTTAAAAGATACTCTATCCCATCGGTCAATTCAATTGGACTCGTTGTAAAGGTTAGAAGCGATGCTCCGACAACCAACAAAACAAATCGAATTGAAACCAATACCCCATTTTTAAAACCCTCTTCCGTCACAACAAAGGGACCGAAACCCACCAAGGGTTTACCGGCCGTAAAGAAAAAGTGAATAATAAGTGTAAATAATATTATATAAATAAGGGGCCTGAGCCCTCTTATTATCCAAGAGAAAGGGATTTTTGCCGTAATTACGGCCAGCAATATGAAGAAGGATAAATACAAAAACCCCAAAAAATTATTCACAATAAAAAGTGTTACCAGAATAAACATCAGTAATATTATTTTCAAACGAGGATCCGCTTCATGCATTATGGATTCTCCCGGGTAATACTGGCCAATTGTTAATTTTGAAAACGTTTTCATGAGCCTCTCCTTTTAAGAACGGAGACGATGGCGTCCTTAACTTCATTTAACTCAAATAAATCTAACGGGACATCAAGTCCTCCCTTCTTGAGTGCAACAAGCAAAGAGGTAAATTCCGGGGTATCGAGGCCGATTTTAATCAGGTCGTCTCTCAGTGAAAAAACCTTTCTTGGAGAACCGTCAAATTCTATTCTGCCTTCATTTAAAACAACTAAACGGCCAGCCAAACGGGATATTTCGTCCATGTCATGAGAAATTAAAATGATGGTCAAGTTGTTTTCTTTGTTTAAACGTTCAAGATTGGCTAAAATTTCCCGCTTCCCGATGGAATCAAGACCAGATGCCGGCTCATCTAAAATTAAACACGAAGGGTTCATCGCTAAAACACCCGCTATAGCTACTCGTCTCATCTCCCCGCCACTTAAAGTAAAAGGAGAGCGATCTTTAAATTTACAATAATCGAGTCCGACCATCTCAAGAACACTCCGCACTCTTTTCTCAATCTCATCCTCTGCCCAACCCAAATTGTGCAGACCAAAAGCAACGTCTCTGGAAACCGTCTCCTCAAAAAGCTGATTTTCCGGGAATTGAAAAACCAGTCCAACCTTCCGTCTTACTAAAAAGGGACTTATCTCCTCACCCATCCTTTTACCCTCAACTAAAACCTCTCCTTCAAGTGGTTTAAGCAAACCGTTTAAGTGTTGGACAAACGTAGACTTTCCAGAGCCGGTGGGACCAATCAAACCAACAAATTCCCCAACTTCCACTGAAAAATTAACATTTTTAAGAGCCCTCTGTGCAAGAGGTGTATTAGGCATATAGGTGAAATTAACATTTTTTAATTCAATAAGCATAAAATACCCGCCAGCTCTTCTGCACTTAATACCGTTGGTATATCATAACCGTCTTTTTTTAACTCCCAACCTAAAAGAGAGATGGGGGGCAAATCCACCCCGAGCTCTTCTAATAACTTTTTTTCGGCAAAAAAATCTCGGGGAGGGGCTTCAAAAACAATATTTCCGTGGTTCATGGCTACAACTTGATCTGCGTAAATAGCTTCCTCGGAACGATGAGTTATCAATACGACCGTCATCCCTTGCTCGTTATTCAATTTACGTAAAGTATCCATAACCTCTTTCCTGCCTCTGGGATCAAGCATTGAGGTGGGCTCATCTAAAATTAAATACTTCGGCTTCATTGCAAGCACTCCTGCAATAGCCACCTTCTGTTTCTGGCCACCCGAAAGAAGATGCGGTTCAAATCGAGCATACTCCAACATATGCACATTCTCTAAAGCCTCGTCTATGCGTTTGCGAATTTCTTCTCGAGGAACCCCAAGATTTTCAGGACCAAATGCAACATCTTCTTCAACAATGGTGGCAACAATCTGATTGTCAGGATTTTGAAATATCATCCCAACTCGCTGCCTAACCTTCCAGAGATTCTCCTCAACATCGGTTCCCAGCCCATCAACCTTAACAGTTCCTTTGGTTGGAACAATAAGGCCATTTAAGTGTTTGGCCAAAGTTGATTTTCCCGAACCGTTCCGACCCACAAAAACAATAAATTTTCCCTCTTCAATGTCGAAAGAAACATCGTCAAGAGCTACTATTTCACGATTAGCTTGCTTATAAATATGGGTAAGATTTGAAATCTCAATCATTTTTATACCTCAAAGTAAACTACCACCCCGATGCTATCGGGGTGGCTTTCCTGCCTGCCGATAGGCGCGGTATCTTGCCCGCTGTGGGCCTCGTTTTAGTTAAATCGTCAGACCAGTACCTGAATATTATATCATTTAAAATAGCTTTCAGCCTCCAGCTATCAGCCACCAGGAAAATCAAAAGAGCTTTTAAAGCAGCCATCAGCCCCTAGCCTTTAGCCCTTTTAAATGAAAAAATAAGAAATAAAAATGAAAAACTATATAGAAAAATTAAAAATGTTAAAAGCAGCTTTTTAAACCAGTCTTGAAAAGCAGCCTCTAGCTCTTAAGAAAATTAAAAACAAAAGCTCTTTATTGGTTTTTTAAACCACAGTGGGTTGCTCATAAGGTGACTGCCCGATAGCGGGAGCTGTGCTTGCAGCCGACCGTTAAGTGAATGAGACTTGAACAGTTGCGGCACCCGCAGCAGATCACAATGAGAGAATCGACTGGGTAGGCACGGCTATACAACTTCAGTAGATTTTAGATAAGGTGATTCGGGAGAAGACTGTTAATAATACAAAGTGATATAATAAACAAGCAACACCGAGGAGCAAGTTTGGTTTTGAAAATTTGAGGAGGGGTCGTTCCATGAAAAAATTATTAATTTTTGTTATTACAGTGTTTTTTATTGCTTTAGCTGGAATAGCTATAGCTGCAAACCCAATTAAACTATTTATCGATGACAACGAGCTCAAACTCGATATCTCTCCACAACTTATCAACGATCGTACCATAGCACCTGTTCGCTCGGTTGCAGAAGCGTTAGGCGCTGGTGTAGAGTGGGATGCTAAAGACCAGATGGTTAAAATCACCAGTCAAGTAACAAGAGGAAAAGTTTGGGACGATTCAGTAGAAGCATGGGATTCTAAAACAAGGGAAGCTGTCGGCGTGGTTAGTCGTTATCTTGCCAGCTTAATGTCACCCTTTGGTGAAAAATTAG
>DFBH01000028.1 GCA_002366545.1 Candidatus Oleimmundimicrobium americanum
AATGATTCTTGGGGCAATGTTTACCACTGTAATCTACAATGAAATGCTTCAGTTCTCGAGACATAAGGAAGTTACTCAGGCATATTATCTTGCTGAAGCAGGGGTAAATCATGCTCTTTGGAATTTAAACAATAATTTTTCCGGGACGGTGGGCTCGGAAAGCGTCCCTGTATCTTTGGGTGACGGTTTTTACTACACATATTACGATACCAATTCTCAGACATTGACGTCGGCTGGAACCGTAAACGGTGTAACAAAGAAAATAATTACCCATCTTAAAGTCACTGTTGTTCCGTCATCATTTGATAGGGCTGTTACGGGGGGTCATTTTGTTGAAATTCCAGGGGAGACTCTTGCCACTTCAGATGATCCATGGAATCCAGATTATAAGGGAGTATTTATCCATAATGCTACCACTGATTTAGCGAAGGTTTTGGTTGTAAATTACGGTTCAGATGCTTTAACCATTCACGGTTATGTGGTAAACGATGAAAATGACCCCGATTATCTGGGATATGCTTGGGGTGAAAATGGTGTAAGCGGGGATGCGTATTCGCCCACTAATCCATATCCAAATGCTCACTTTAAAATTTCGGCTGAACCGGAAGAAACAGGTTTGCCAACGTTCAACACTTCATACTATGAATCGGAAATTGCTCAGGCTGTTGCTAGCGGAGATCTTGGACCGATAACTTGGAGTTCGGACAGGATTTTTACGGCTGGCACAACAAAGCGGATAAAAGGCAATTTAACCATTTCAGGTTGTTCGGTGATGAGCACGGATTCGAATGGTTCACCGGTAACAATAGTTGCCTCCGGGAAAGTTGCCATAACAAACGCAACTATTGGTGATAATATTCATATAATAGCGGGCAATGTCGGAGTTAGCCCAAGCGATGTGGCTCTTGAGATAGATGGCATATATGGAACCCCAATTAAATGGACTACTTTAGGTGATGAAACACAACTTTATAGTCATGGAAACGCTAAGGTAAATGATTATGTCCGAACCAAGGGGAAAGATACCCTCACAACGGACGATGACGATGAGACAATAATTTTTGTTAAAAAAGAGCTGACCATATGCTCAGACGATGGAAATAATCCTCTTTCATATCACATAAACATCGATGGAATATTTTTTGCCAAAGAAAATATAATTTTATCGAATTTTTCTGCTTCGAAAGCGGGCAATATCTATATCGGAGGTTGTGTTGTTGCGGGAGATGCCGGTTCGAACGAGGGCGGCATCCGATTCCCAAATGTATCATATAGAATAGATGTGGTATTTAGTAGGGGAGCTGTTCCCAGTGGTTTTCCTCAAGCATTTCAAATAATTGACGGTGTGGTTGTCGATTATCCCACTTGGCGGGAGGAATAATCGTAAAGATATTGAGTTTAAATGCCGATAAAACTATGTAAAGCGCGAATGTTTTGTTAAAATAAAGGGAATATTGAAGTTTTGCGGAATGAAAAACTTTATAATTAAAAACTGAAAATTTATTGCTTGCCCCGCCCAAGGTAACTATATTGATTGTAGCTTAATGGTAGATTTGATTAAGGAGGTTATTTGTGGGCATTTTTTCATTTAAGTCTTCTCTAAAATCTATTGGTTTGGATATTGGAACTAATACCATTAGGGCTGCTCAATTAAGCTATTCTAAAGGAACCCCGACTTTAACAAATTATGGGAAAATCCAAGTTCCCAGGGGAGCGGTTAACGATGGCGAAATTTTTGAACCGGAGGTTGTTGCCAATTCTCTAACTGAATTGTGGAAGAAAATGCATTTATCTGAAAAAAGAGTCGTTGTTGGAGTGGCAAATCAAAAAGTAGTGGTTCGTTTAATTGAGCTTCCTTTTATAGAAAAAGAAGAATTAAGGGGCGCCATTCAATTCCAGGCACAGGAATTTATTCCTATCCCCATAGAAGAGGCTATTTTGGATTTTGAAATAGTCGGGGATTTTGTAAATGAAAATGAAGAGCATATGGTTGAGGTGTTATTGGTTGCAGCTCAAAAAGACATGATTGGAAAGAATATTGAAGCTCTTGAAAAAGCGGGATTAAAGCCCATTGCTATTGATGTTTCATCTTTTGCCATCACCAGGACGCTTACACTTGGTTCTTCGCCTTCCTTGTTAACCGAGGAGGTTAAAGACAATGTTACTGCTTTCATCCAGATAGGCGCGGGCATAACAAATATAGTTATTGCTGAAAATGGGGTTGCTCGTTTTACTCGGGTTAGCACCTTGGCGGGAAATGATTTTACGCAAAGCATAATAGATGCGCAAGGGTTGCCTTTTGATGAGGCCGAAGACTTGAAGATAAATGTTGGGTTAGCTCCCACAAAAGGGAGAAAACTTGCAGGTATTCCTAAAAAATATAGGGATAAAGCAACAAATGTTCAAGAAGTCTTAGAAGGCGTAGGTACGAAATTTGTTTCGGAAATCAGGCGCTCTTTCGATTACTATCTTTCTCAAGCTTCTGTTAAGGAAATTAAAAAAATTATTCTTATTGGAAGTGGCGCTATGTTAAAAAATTTAGATTCTTTTATGAATGAAAATTTACAAGCAGATGTCAGTCTGGGTTGTCCTTTGGAGAAAATAAAGATTGGGCCGGGTTTATCTGAAGAAGAAATAAGAGAAGATGAAATGTCTATGGCCATTTGTTTGGGGTTAGCCTTAAGGGAGTTTAAGCAATGAGCATCAATTTATTGCCGGAAGAGATAATTAAAAAAAGGCGTTCGGAAAAAAGGTTAATTTATTTTGGTTTGGGCGCCATAATTTTAATTCTTGTCATGGCTGTTACTTTTGCCGGTTTAAATTGGAGAATTGGTCAAGAAGAAGATGCGTTGGAAGAAATCAAAGCCGAGCAACAAAAAGTTAACTTGGAAATAACAAATTATAAGATATATGAGGAGAGGCAGGCCGAACTTCAAAGAAAACAAGGTATCCTCAACACGGCAATGGCAAACGAGATTAATTGGGATAAATTCTTAAACGAAATTAGCATGGTTATTCCGAGCAATGTTTGGTTGGTATCGATGAATTTAGATGGCGAATCAATAGCTTATCAGGGATATACCTTTGACTTTCCTTCGGTTGCAAAGTGGTTGATACGGTTGGATGAGATCAAGCCGTTGAGTAACATATGGCTCGGGAGTGCTTCAAAAGCTGATTTAGAGGATCAAGATGTCATTCAATTTAATTCAACCTCTCACTTATCGGAAACCCAAACAGCTGAATCTGTTTCATCCGGGGAGGGGGCTGCCAAATGAAAATAAAAATTTCACAAAGAGAACAGATAATGTTAATTTTTGTGGTAGCCTTTTTAATAGTTGCTTTATTTGGAATTTTTGTGGTTATGCCAAAAATGAATCAAATCAGCGATTTAAGAAATCAACAGGAATCGGAAAACCAAAAACTTGAATCAGCAAAAGTGACTCTCGATCGTTTAAAGGCATTAAAGAAGGATTCTCCAAGGATTGAAGCGGAAATAGCCAAGTTAAGGGTGAAAATGCCGGAGAATCCCGAATTGCCGTCTTTACTCATCGAGATAAATAATATTTCAATCAAGGCGGGTATTGACTTTATAACCATTTCTCCGGGGAATTTGTCTGAGCAGGAAGGTTATAAGGAGATACCCCTACAAATAACAATAACCGGTAGATTTTTTGATTTGATAGATTTTTTATATAGAATTCGCGCTCATGAACGAGAGATAAAGGTTACAGGTTTAAGTATAAGTGCGGGGCCGGATGGATTGCCGCACTTGTCGGTTGCAATTAAAGCGAGTACTTTTGTTTTGAAGTAAAACAAGCTAAAGGTGTTGGGCTCGATAGGGAAGGAACCCGAAATGCTTGAAAAGCTGCGAGAGTTTTTAAAAACCAAAAAAGGACGGTTAATTGCCGGCATAATCGGTATATTATGTATTTTTTTAGTGTTTTTGTTATTTTTTATAATTAAAGGACAAGAGCCGACGAATGAAGCTGTGGTAGTTACCAAATCTACAACTGAGTCGCAGGCGGTCGAAGAGAAGCCGGAAGAAGAGGCGGCTGAAGAATCGTCCAAGGTTAAAGAAGGCGAGACTGATAGCTTTGAAGTTTATGAATATAAGGATCCCTTTGAGCCTTTGGTGGGTGAATCGTCCAGTTCAACAAGTGGTACTTCTACAGCAACAAGCGAAACCGAACCAAGCTCCGGCGTATTGATATTAGCTTTAGAAGATATTTACACAGAAGATGGGGTGAAGTATGCTTCAATAAGATATGGGAGCACTGTTTATAAAGTAACGGAAGGTGATAGGATTGATGATTCCCCATACCAACTTATTTCTATAGGAGAAGAAAGTGTAATTCTTTTATATGGAGAAGATCAGCTGGAGGTAAGACTCGGGCAAGAGATTATCAAATAATTTGGATTAAATTTGAGTTTAAATCTTACCAACGGCACTTTTTAAAAGGTGCCGTTTATTTTAATAATTTTATTTAAACATAAAGCGAGGATGAGCAAATGCTTAGATATTTAACTGCCGGAGAATCACATGGTCCGGGGTTGGTTGCGATAATTGAAGGTTTGCCCGCCGGTCTTACGGTCTCACAGGGTTTTATAAATGAGGAGCTTAGTCGAAGACAAAAAGGGGCGGGCCGCGGCGGCCGCATGAAAATCGAAAAAGATAAGGTTGAAATAATTAGTGGTATTAGGTTTGGCAAAACATTGGGCAGTCCGGTTGCAATTTTGATTAGAAATAAGGATTGGGAAAATTGGTCGGATGTTATGTCTGTTGAGGAAGTTAAGGAAAAACCGAAAAAGGTTACCCACCCTCGGCCGGGGCATGCAGATTTAGCCGGGATTTTAAAAATGAATCATGATGATGTTCGAAATGTGTTGGAAAGGGCAAGCGCTCGGGAAACCGCTGCAAGAGTTGCATCAGGCGCTCTTGCTAAATTGTTGCTTTCTGAATTAAATATAAAAATTATTGGTCATGTCATTAAAATTGGTTCATGTGTCTCAGAGCATAAAAGATTGCCGCAAATTGATGATGCAGATGAAATTGAAGCTTCTCCCGTTAGATGTTTGGATAAAAAGGCTGAAGTAAAAATGCTAAGAGAGATAGAGCTTGCATCTTCCTCAAAAGACTCGTTGGGCGGCATTTTTGAGATTATAGTTTATGGTTGTCCTCCGGGGCTTGGAAGTTATGTTTCGTGGGATAGGCGGTTAGATGGGAAGCTTTCATGGGCAATTATGAGTATCCCGGCCATTAAAGGAGTTGAATTTGGCGATGGATTTGAACTTTCGGGATTATTTGGCTCACAAGCTCACGATGAGATTTTTTATGATGATTTAAAAGGTCTTTATAGAAAAACAAATCACGCCGGCGGTTTGGAGGGCGGCATGACAAATGGTGAGTCCATAGTTATTAAAGCAGCTATGAAGCCCATTCCAACTTTGAGTAAACCTTTGAGAACCATGGATATTGTTACAAAAGAACCGGTTTTGGCGGTTAAAGAACGTGCGGATATTTGCGCTGTTCCTGCTGCGTCGGTAATCGGTGAGGCGGTAGTTGCTTTTGAAATCGCCGATGTTATTCTTGAGAAGTTTGGCGGAGATAGTATTAAAGAATTAAAGAGAAATTATGATGGTTATTTGAAGCAGATAGCAGATAGCAGATAGCTAATGGCAGATAGCATTATGGCAGATAGCAGATGGCCGATAGCTAATGGCTTATGGCAGATAGCTAATGGCTGATAGCTGATAGCAGATGGCTAAAAGCATAGAGAAAGCGTATTTTTCCCGTCATTGCGAGGCTTTAGCCCTGCCTGCCGATAGGCAACGGCGAAGCAATCTCCTGGCTTTAAAAATGTTTTTAAATGTTGTTTTTAAGGTTTTACCATTTTAAATTTTTCTATATCGTTTTACATTTTTATATTTTAATTCTTAGTTAAAATTAACTCCCGACTGATGGGGTGTTTACGATGAAAAATATTGTATTAATCGGTTTTATGGGCTCAGGTAAAAGTACTGTGGGCAAACTGTTAGCGAGGCAACTAAATTTTCAATTGGTTGATACAGATGAATTAATCGAGAAAAAAACCGGTAAACAAATCAAAAAAATATTTGAAGACGAAGGTGAAGAAGCTTTTCGTTTGTTGGAGTCCGAAGTTGTTAGCGAGGTTGTTGATGCTGAAAATCAGGTTATAGCTTGTGGCGGAGGGGTAATTCTAAACTCAAAAAATGTTCAAGCTTTAAAAAAGAATGGTTTATTGGTATACCTGAAAGCGTTTGCGTCAATTTTATTTGAGCGTTCTCGAGGGACAAATGACCGTCCTCTCTTAAATGTTGTTAATCCCAAAGAAAAAGTTCACGAACTTTTAAAAGCACGCGAATCTTTGTATGAGAAAATTGCAGATATTGTGGTCGATACGAGTAATATAAATGTAAATGAGGTTGTTGAGAAAATTCGGGAGAAATTAAATGAACGATAATCTGCAAGAAAGAAAAGTTAAGGTTAACTTAGGGGAAAGAAGTTATGATATTGTAATTGGTTCGGGACTAATTGATGAGATTGGGCTAAAGATTAAACCCTTTGTTTCTACGAAACGAATATTTATTGTAAGCAACCCTACGGTTCTTAATGTATGTAAGGATAGAGTCTGCAAGAGCTTAAAAGATGCAGGATTTGATGTAAATATTTTAGAGGTTCCCGATGGAGAAAGCTATAAATCTCTTGAGATCGCTTATGATCTTTATGGACAGCTTATTAAACACAACGCAAATCGTTTTGATACGGTAATAGCTCTTGGCGGAGGCGTCATAGGTGATTTGGCTGGTTTTGTAGCCGCAACTTATATGAGAGGGTTACCTTTTATCCAAGTACCTACCACCTTGCTGGCTCAAGTTGATAGCAGTGTAGGCGGAAAAGTTGCCGTCAATCATCCAAAAGCGAAAAATTTAATAGGATGTTTTTATCAACCGAGGTTTGTTTTAATAGATGTTGATATTTTACAGACCCTTCCTGAACGAGAACTAAAAGTCGGGTTGGCTGAGGTAATAAAGTGCGGATTTTTAAGTGGAGAAAAATTTTTAGTTTTTCTCGAGGAGCACATCGGGGACGCCCTGGTAATGAAAAAAGACGTCTTAATCGAAATTATCCAGAGATGTTGTGCTTTTAAAGCCAAGGTTGTGGAAGTTGATGAGAAGGATTTTGGTAAGCGTGCTATTTTAAATTACGGTCATACCATTGGTCATGTTATTGAGACAATTACAGACTACAAAAAGTATAAACATGGAGAAGCTGTGTCCATGGGCATGATTTGTGCTGCTGTAATCGCCAATAGATTGGGCCTAATCCAAGAAAGCGTTGTGGAACGTCACAAAAATATTTTAAAGAAAGCGGGACTCCCAATTGAACTGCCTCAAATGAGTCCGGAAAATGTGATAAAGCATCTTCTTTTGGATAAAAAAAAGCGTGGAGAAGATTACACCTTTGTTCTTTTAAAGGATGCAGGTGAACCAGTTATTAAAAATGTTTCTTTTGAAGACATTTTGGAGTCGTTAAAACTTTGTCAATAGACGCAACTGCTCTGAGAGAAAAATTAAGCTTTAAATCGCTTATAAAAATTGGGTTAGCTCTTCTTTTTTTGTTCATTTCGTTAAGCAACGGAGCCGGTTATTTCCCCGAATCTCGATATCTTTTTTTTGGCAGTTTGGCTATTTTAGCGGGGTTGTGGCTTTTTAACGAAGGGTTTTTAATTCAGAAAATTGACTTACTGCTTTTAACCTTTTTATTTATTGCTGTGCTTTCTACCGGGACTTTAGTTAATCTTCATGTTAGTCTTGATGCCTTGTTTTTATTATTAAGCTACATTTTTTTCTTTTGGATGGTAAAGGAAAATTTAAATTCTAAAAGTGAAATAAATTTTGTTCTTGTTTTAATAGTAACGGTTGCAACAATTTTATCCGTCTACGGTCTTTATCAATACTTAATAGGTTTCAATGTTCTTGCAAAATACGCAGCCGAGAAAAGTATTTTAATCAACACACAATCGCGCGTATTCGCCACTTTTATCAGCCCAAATGTTCTTGCCGGATTTTTGATGTTGGCCATTCCTTTAAATATATTTCTTCTGTTTTATGAAACGATAACGTGGAGAAAAATTTTGCTGTTTATTTCCGGAGCTATTGTGGGTTGCTGTTTTCTTTTAACTTATTCAAGGGGTGGGTATATCGCCCTGTTTACCGTGATATTAGCGACAGTTATTTTAATGAGCAAAGAGAGAAAAAAGAAGTTATTTTTGATATTTATAATTTTAGCTCTTCTCGTTTTTTCGAGTTATGCAGTAGTTCAGCGTTTACGCTCTCCTTCAACTGCGAGCTATAAAGGAATTACTACTCCAAGCGCAGCCCAAACAAGTTTTGGAGGTCGAACTTTGCTATGGAGGGGATCCTTAAATGTGGCTAAAAATTACCCTCTTTTAGGAAGCGGTTTCGGGACTTTTAGCTCAATTTATCCTAAGTATCAGTATGGGGGATTATTTTCAAGACATGCTCACAACACTTATCTTGAGATTTTGGCCGAGACGGGCTTTTTGGGTTTTTTGCTTTTTCTCTGCATCTTATTTGTAGTTGCGAGGCAACAGTTCAGAATTGCCGCAAAAGCAAAAGATGTTTATTTTAAGGATTTGGGGATAATTCTTTTTGCGGCAACGGTTGGTTTTCTTGTTCACAATTTTGTGGATTTTGATTGGCATATTCCTATTATCGGGGTAACTTTTTGGGTGCTTGCCGGTATCGCCTTTGCAATTAAAAAAATCGATGATGGCGGAGAACATTTTTTCCCGTCGAATAACAAAAAGTTTATATTAATTCGGAGAGTAGGGGCTGTCTTTGTTATATTTTTAGGGGTCACAACTATTGTTGGTCCATATAGAGCAGCTGTTTTTGCTGAAAAAGCAAGTGATTTATTGAAGAACGGAGAAAAAAACAAAGCAATGTTGTGTTTAAGCAAGGCGGTAGAATTGGATCCCTTAAGCGCTCTTTACCGATTTAGATTGGCTGATATCTCTCTTAATAAAGAACAAAAAAATATAAGTTATGTTCAGAAATTAAATGAAAGAGCAGTTGCTTTGGAGCCGTTTAATGCTAATTACCGTGCTGCGTTGGCTGGAATTTATTTAAGAGAAGGAAAAACAAAGGAAGCTCAGAGGGAGTACGAGAAAGCAAAGGAATTTTATCCGCTTGACCCTCATTATCCTTTGCAATTGGGTCAATTTTACGTTTTACAAGGAGAAAACAATAAGGCCATGAAAGAATTTAAAGAGGCCATTTCCTTAAGGTCATATTATTATATTTGGTATACTGAAAAACCAATTGAGGCAATAACAAATGCACATCTTCAACTGGGCAACCTCTATGTTAAGAATAATAAATTTGATGAGGCCATAGGCGAATACAAGGAAGCTTTGAGATTGAAACCTGATTCCGGAGCTGCTTATTATAATTTAGCATGTGTTTATCAGTCTAAGAAGATGAGAGATGAAGCTATAACGAACTATAAAAAAGCAATTGAGATAAAACCGGATTATTCTCTTGCCCACTATTATTTAGGAATTTTGTATGAGGAAATTGGCGAAACGGAGCTTGCTGTTATACAATTTGAAGAAGCTTTAAGATTAGAACCTGAAAATATTTTTTATAAAGAGAAACTTTATGAGTCCGAAGGGGGTTTAAATGAATAAAATTTTGATAATAAATGGACCAAATCTTAATTTATTGGGTAAAAGGGAAGTTGAAATATATGGTGGCATTACCTTGGATGAGATAAGTGAAAGTTTAATAAATCAGGCACATGAAGCTCAGGTTGAACTTGAGCTTTTTCAATCAAATCATGAAGGTGAAATAGTTGAGAAAATTCAAAAAGCTCCCGGCGATTTTAAGTTTATAGTAATAAATCCTGCCGCATTTACGCACTACAGTATAGCAATTAGAGATGCTGTAGCATCTATAGATGTTCCCGTGGTAGAGATTCATCTGTCGAACATATATGCCAGAGAAGATTTTAGAAAGAAATCTGTTATAGCCCCGGTGTGCCTTGGACAAATCTCAGGGTTTGGCCCTTTAAGTTACAAAATTGCTTTAGAGACAGCGATAGAATTCTTAAGAAAATAATATTTGGGGGAGATACAATCAAATTACGCTTACAAAAAATAAGAAGGATAATTTTAAATCATAATCTGGATGGATTGCTAATTTTTAAGCCCCAAAATATTCGTTACATGACCAATTTTTCCGGTTCCGTGGGTTTATTGCTGGTTACGTTGGGGAACCCTATTCTCTTGGTTGATTTTCGTTATTTAGAGCAGGCAAAGCGCGAAACAAAACAAAATTGCTGCGAGGTTAAATTAGTTACAAATAGTTTTTTTGACGACCTTACGGCAATTTTAAGCAAATTTGTTTTTAAGAAAATTGGTTTTGAGTCTGAATATCTAACGTATGCAAAATATAAGTATCTTGCTGAAATACTTCAAGGTATAAGGTTAATTTCAGTACAGAATTCTGTGGAAATCATAAGGTTAATTAAAGATGAGGATGAAATAAAGAAAATTTCAGAAGCTGCTCATATTGCCGATCGAGTTTTTGAAAAAATACTTGATTTTATAAAGCCCGGTCTAACTGAAATTGAAATTGCTGCAGAAATTGAGTATCTTATGAGAAAATTTGGTGCAGAAAAAGCGTCATTTGATACAATTGTTGCTTCGGGTTCAAATTCGGCAATGCCTCATGCTAAATCAACTGGGAAAAAGCTTGAAGCGGGTGACTTTGTAAAAATGGATTTCGGTGCCATGTATCAGGGCTATTGTTCTGACATGACAAGAATGGTAGTTTTGGGTTCACCGGATAAGAAAAAGAGAGAAATCTATAATTTAGTTCTTCGTGCACAGAAAACTGCTTTAAATAAGGTTAAGGAAGGTCTGTGCTGTCGAGAAGTGGATAGTATAGCAAGAGATATTATTTCTGAGGCGGGTTATGCTGATAACTTTGGACACAATCTCGGACACGGAGTTGGTCTTGAAGTTCATGAGTTACCAACCATTGGTCCTAAATCTAATGATTTTCTCCAAAGCAAAATGGTGTTCACGATTGAACCTGGTGTTTATATTGAGGGTTTTGGGGGAGTAAGGATCGAGGATTTGGTGGTTTTACGAGATGATGGCCCTGAGGTTCTTACAAAATCGCCCAAAGAATTGGTAGAGTTGTAGGGTGAAAATAAGGGTAATGGGGAATGGGGAAAGTTAGCTTCCGGTCTCCAGCTGTCAGTCGCCAGGACGAATATAGTTAGAGCACAGAGAGCAGAGCTTA
>DFBH01000053.1 GCA_002366545.1 Candidatus Oleimmundimicrobium americanum
CGTAAGTCCGTGGTAGTTCATTTTCATCTTTCTCTCTTGATTTTGACATCGTATTAAACAAAGCTCTTGAAATTCTTTGTGAGTTGGTGGGCAGTAAAAATGGCTCCCTCTTTTTGCTGAAACGCGATGAACTGATTCCTTGTTGGCAGCAGCTCGAGTGCAATAAATCTAATTGCCCCGCTTATGGTAGTAATAGAAATCTTGATTGTTGGGCAATTCCAGATACTGTATGCACAGGGAAAGCGATGGGTAATTTTGAAGATAAGCTGAGCTTGTGTGCAAAGTGCAAAGTTTTTTCAAATGCTTGTTTTGAATTGAAAGCCACTTTCCCTCAAAAAAAAGGACGTCGTAAAAAAATTAGACTTGAAAAACTTCCGTGCTCAAAAGCAATATTTAGAAGGGAACCGCTGCTGTTAAAGTCGGCGGATTGCACGATGAGTAGTTTGAAAACCCAATGCCTCTCCTTGCCATTGGTAACAGCAAATCGGATTATTGGGCTAGCTTGTCTCGATATTAAGGATACCTCAAGCTTGTTAGATATGAGCCTTTTGCAATCTATGGCACATGAGATAGCGGCGCTGATTGCAAGCGCGAAATTTGACGCTGAGAGGGAAAAAAATGTGAAGAAGGTTGAAGAGCTGGAGGCTTGTGTTGAGGCAAAAGAGAGGTTAAGTGACTTGGGGAATTTATCTCTCATGCTGGCACATGAGCTGAGAAGCCCTTTGGGTGTTGCTAAGATGTGTGTCAGACGGTTGGAGAAAGATTTGAATGAGACACAAAGAAAGGATGTTGCCATGATTACGGAACAAATAAGTCTCTGCAGCAAAAGGATAAAAGAGCTTCTGACCTTAACTCCAACCGATTTGTATCAAGCGGATGTAGAAGAAGCGAGGGTCTTCTTCGAAGATTTTTTGACCGCTTTGCTTGAAAAGGAATTTAAGTTACCTGAGAACATAATTTTGGAGAGGAAATTTGATAAAAATTTGCCTGTTATTAAGGCTAAAGAAGAACAGCTTAGGCACATTTTTGTCAGTTTAATTGAAAATGCGGTTCAAGCTATGCCCAGCGGTGGGAAACTGAACATAAAGGCCACCGACCGTGGAAATGGTTTTGTTGAGGTTAAGATCACCGACAGTGGTATTGGGATGTCCGAGAAAGTTAAGAAATGCATATTTGAGCCCTTTTTTAGCACCAAGGAGGATGGAACGGGGTTGGGTCTGAGCATGGTTTTAAAGAATATCTTGGAGCTGAATGGCATCGTAGATGTTGAGAGTAAGGAAGGGACGGGAACAACCTTTAAGTTAAAGTTTCTTATAAACACCGATAACGAAAAAGAGGTAAAACATGTCAAAGATAAAAGTTCTCTTGGTTGATGACCACCGGCTTTTTAGGGAAATGTTGCGTCAGATGCTCGATGTGTCCGAAGATATCGTCGTGGTTGGCGAGGCAAAAGACGGCTTAGAGGCCATTTACATGTGCCAAAAACTTCTGCCCGATGTGGTCTTGATGGATGTAGTCATGCCAAGCATGGATGGAGTTGAGGCTACCCTCAAAATTAAAAGCACATATCCGAATGTAGCAGTTCTTATGCTCACGATGCACGAAAGCGATGAGCATCTTTTTAAGGCTGTTAGAGCGGGAGCTTCCGGTTATATCTCAAAAGACGAAGAGCCTGATAAGGTGATTGAGGCCGTCAAGTTGGTTTCAAAAGGTGAAGACATCATCGGCTCCGTCATCTATAGAAAAATGTTAAATGAACTTGAGCATATAGACAGAGCAGAAGGGGAAAGAAAATTAATTTTTGATTCTTTAACCCCAAGGGAGATAGATATCCTTGAAGCCCTTGTTGAGGGGAAATCCAACAGGGAAATAGCCGCGAAGTTGTTTATCAGCGAAAAAACCATAAAAAATCAGTTAACCAACATCTTTCGCAAACTCCACGTTAATAGCCGAACGAAAGCTATTCTAAAAGTCATTAAACTTGACTTATTAAATCTCTCTCAAGAATTGGAAACGTAATTAGGAAAAAGATCATAATTTCATCGCGAAGCGGTTGAGGCGTTTTTATTCAGCCAATCCCCATATCCAAAATGTATGCCACATGTTCTACATAGATTCTCTCCACCACTATTCTCAATTTCAGAGCATATACTTCTGCCTATCGGTTGGGCACGGCGCGCGCCTACTCAATTGATTCTCTCATTGCGAAATTGCTATTTGTCCCAAAGGACACGCAATTTGCCGCAGATGTTCGAATCTTCTTCGCTTAACGGCGTGCTCATATGTCGCTGTCTACCCGACCCACGGGGTTTTAAAAACTAAAAACAAAAAAAGTTAGCTATTACAATTAAACTGAAGCTATTTTTTTATGGGTCGAACACGCTCCACACTCGGTTGTTTGTCCAGAGGACAATCCTCCTCTGGAGGAATCCGCGACTGCACTCGCTTCGGGCGGGCCGAGAATAACTCGCTTGCGCTCAGACAGATTCTCGGGCGCTCACTCTGTTTGCCTGCCCGCCTCTGGCGGGCTTTCCAGCCTTCCGCTCGCTTCACCAGGGCGGCCTCAAGTTTCGCTTTGTCCGACTCACCCGGGTTTTTAAAAACCAAAATTAATAAAAGTTTTTTTGTTTTTCCTGGAAACTGGCGTCTGGCAGCTGGAGTCT